>CBDUSJ010000164.1:0-6058 GCA_965369845.1 uncultured bacterium
GCCTGTCCCGAATTTACATCGGGAAGCTGTTTTTTTTGCCGACCCACAAAATGTAAATAAGTAATTGGAAAATAATAGACTTAATTCTTGATTAGAAACAAAAACTTTGACTATTTTTGTCAAAATAATTTTTTCAAAATGCAAAACATTAGAGAATTAATACGGACATTACGAGAAAAGGGGAAATACCCATTAAGGAAGGTTGCCGCCTTTTTGGATATTGACCAGGCTATTTTAAGTAAAATTGAACGAGGACAGAGAAAACTCACAAAAGAACAAGTAATAAAATTAGCTGACTTTTTTAATTACAACGAAAAAGAAATGCTGATTAATTTTTTAAGCGACCGTATTATTTATGAAATAGGCAACGAAGATTATGCAAAAGAAGCATTAAAAGTTGCTGAAGAAAAAATTAAATATAAAGCATTTAAGGCGCTGGACAGAAGTAAAATCATTAAACAAATAGTGAATAGATTAACGCAATTCTCAAAAGTCCATAATGCATGGATTTACGGTTCTTTTTCACGGGAAGATGACGGGCCTGGAAGTGATATTGATATTGCTGTAAAAACAGATGAAGGTTTTAGTTATTTTGACCTTGCTGAAATACAATATCAATTAGAAAATGAAGTGAATAGGAAAATTGACGTAGGCTTTATTGATTCTTTTAAACCGCACATCTTTAAAAATATTAAACCGGATTTAAAACTAATTTATGAAAGATAGAAGAAAAGAAAGTTACGAGAGGCTAATCCATATCCAAAAAGCAATTCTTGAAATTGAATCATTCACCCATGATGTGAGTAAAAATGATTTTTTAAATGATCAACTTCTTTCAAGCGCTGTTTTGTTTCAGTTTAGTGTAATTGGAGAAGCGATAATTTATGTTGAAACATATTTATTAAATAAATATGAATTTCCGTGGCATCAAGTTAGGGCATTTAGAAATTTAATCTCACATGAGTATTTTAATATTAAGCTGGAAGCGGTATGGGATATTGTAGTAAATGATTTACCAAAATTGAAACAAGTTATAGAAACAATTTTGAAAAAGGAATTTAAAAAACCGGAAAATAATGGCAAAATCTAAATCAAAAAACAGGAAGCGAAATCAGATTTTAAGACAAAGAAAAAAAGAAAGGGAATTACTGTCACAGGAAGACAAACCTATTGGGTATAATAAAATTCAAAAAAGGCTAAAGAAGTTTGGTAAAGTAGAAATAAGAAATAATCAAACTATAAAAAAGAAAATTTCCACAGTTGTTTCCGAAATGCTTGAACCTTTGATGGAAGAAGCACGAAGTTTTAAAGAGGAAAAAAATATCATAGGAATGGGCATTATGTCTTGGAATCTCGGAGTAATAAAAACATATAAAGGTGAAGAAGAAATGCAAAAATCATTACAGGAGTTAAAACCAAAAATTCCAAAAACGTTTTTAGAAATATTGATAGAATATGTCGAAATAAAATGCACTAAATATAAGCAATATGATCATTTTATTTACGACTATGAATTTACAAAAATTAATGATCATCAAAACCACTTATCTGTAGCTTATAAACCAATTAGTGAATAAATATAAAATATTATGCCTTTGCGTCTTAGCGGCTTTGCGTGATTATGGACTTTTTAGACTAAACTCATTTATAGAATTAGTTATAAACCTAAAATATAACAAATATGAAAAAAAAGATGATTCATTAAAATGACATTTGATTCGGGAAATACAATACCGGAACTACAGCCAAAAAACCATAACCGCCGGCAAAGAATGCCCATAGCCCTGCGGCATCGCACAACATAGTTTTATTAATCATTCTCCTTACTGTTTTTTTTCTTTTCGTTTCAATTTCTTTAATTACTTTGGGGGGACGATTAATAAAACACTATAACGTTAATGCTTGGGCATAAAAGCAGTAAGACGACCGAGAGTTATACTAATATGAGTACAAAACAATTAAACAAATTAAGTAAGCCGTTAGATGATATAAAATTTTGAGATATAAGAAAAAAAGGTTTTTATATCTCTTTGAATATTAGGGGTTATTTGTACTTTTGTTTTTTATATAAACAAGTTGTGTTTAATAATATGAAATAAAAGGATGTTTAAATGAAACAGATTTTAATAATAGGAATTAGTACAATGATACTATTTTCTTGTAATCAAACAGAAAACAGAAATACAAATAAACAAGAGACTAATGCAAATGTGAATACAACAATTCCTCTTGAATTACCCAAGTCTCTTGAGTCACAACGTCACGAACTTGAACAAACATTACTATCCGCTCAAATGCGTTTACGGTCTTTTGCTGTACAATATGGTTGGGATGACT
Source organism: uncultured bacterium (assembly GCA_965369845.1). GTDB lineage: Bacteria > Bacteroidota > Bacteroidia > Bacteroidales > 4484-276 > CBDUSJ01. The sequence continues at coordinate 2,338 of CBDUSJ010000164.1, forward strand.
TAATTAAAGATAGTTTTATTGATCGTGCTGAGATATATGATGATAAAAACAAGTTTGACCAAAGATTCCTTAAACTACATGGTGAGGATTTATCAATTAAATTGCCAAAGGCAGTGTCTGCTGCTTTAGAAAAGAGAGTATTTATATCTGTTTCTCCTGAATTATACAGCCAAAACTATCCACAAGGTATCGAAGAGAAATCCTTTGAGAAGCTAATAACACATGAAATGGCACACAGACTTCATATTAGAATTCTCAATGGTGATGAAAATGCAATGGGACCAATGTGGTTTTATGAAGGTTTTGCATTGTTTGCTGCTAATCAATTTTCAAAATCTGATATTCATCTAAATAAAGATGAAATAATAGAGATTATGAACAATCCAAAAAGAGGAAATTACTTGAAATACGCATACGTCTTTAGATATTTTACAGAAAAAATCCCTTTACATGAGTTGATAAATGAAGCTAAAAGCGAGAATTTTAATGAGTGGCTTTTATTAAAACTTGACAATTAATTATAGAATTACTAAACACAACAACAAATATAGTGCATTTGGCAGATAGTGCTAAAAATGAAGATTGTAACAAAAAATAAACATAGTAGTAAATTGAAAAATTGAAGTGTTAAAATGCCAAACCCACCATATTCAAACCGTTACAGCTATTCGTTGAAAAATAAAGAAGACCGGGAAATTACGAAAGGAAGTAGGGAGTGGGGTACATGGGAAATTTGATGTAAGATGTAAAAAATGTAAATAGCTTTGTTTCAGAATGACTTGCCTACACTCAATTCGGTAGATAAATATTTTTTTACTTTTGTCTTCTATTAATTTTCCTTATGAAACTTTTTTACCGAACGCTGACAGTTACGCTGTTTATTCTTTTAATAATTCTCTGTCAAAACGCACCAGCCCAGATAACCAAAATAATGGGAGTTGCCGAAGATGCTGAAACAGGCGAACCCTTGCCTTTTGTAAATATTGTTTTTAAAGGAACAACAATTGGCATTACCACCGATTTTAACGGGAAGTATTCAATAGAAACCAAAACGCCCGGCGATAGCTTGATTGCTTCTTTTGTCGGTTATGAAAAACAGATAACGCCGGTTAGTAAAGGCCGGTTCCAGTATATTAATTTTAGTTTAAAACGTAGTAATATTGAACTGGAAACAGTTGTGATAAAGGCAGGGGAAAATCCGGCGGAGATATTGCTGAGAAAAATAATAAAAAATAAGGATAAAAACAATCCCGATAAATACGATGCTTATCAGTATGAAGCTTACAATAAAATAGAAATAGACGCAAATAATATCACGGATAAATTTAAAGAAAGAAAAGTATTCAAACACTTTAAATTTATTTTTGATAATATTGATACATCAACAGTTAACGGAAAAACTTACCTTCCGATATTTCTTTCCGAAACAATGTCGGATGTTTACTCGAAACGGCGTCCCAGAGCCTCGCTCGAAATTATCAAAGCAACCAAAGTTTCAGGCATCGATAATGAAAGCATAATGCAGTTCCTCGGCGATAAAATTCAACACATAAACATCTATGACAATTACATTGATCTGTTTCAGAAAAATTTTATCAGCCCAATATCTAACTTCGGACTGAACTTTTATAAATATTTCCTTATCGACAGTGCTTATATCGGAAACAAGTGGTGCTATAAAGTTATGTTTAAACCACGGCATAAACAAACTCTAACCTTTATGGGAAATTACTGGGTTCACGATTCTTCATTTGCGATCAAACAACTTAATATGAAAATTGTTGACGATGCCAATATAAATTTCATTAACGATCTTGTAATCTCAAAGGAATTTGATTTTATCGAAAACAAATACTGGCTTTTGACGAGAGATTATGTAATTGGTGATTTTAACATAATTGAGAATAATAAAAAAGTACTTGGGTTTTTCGGACGTAAAACTACCACCTACAGGAATTATGTGATCAATAAGCCCAAAGATGATAAATTTTATTCATCGCCTGTGAATATTATTATTGAAGACGGTGCAACGAAAAAGGATGAAGGTTTTTGGGTTGAAAACAGGCACGAGTCACTATCAAAAGATGAAAGAACAATTTATTTTATGATAGATACTCTGAAAACCATCCCAATGTTCAACACATATATCGACATAATTCAGATGATCACCACCGGTTATTACGAAACAGGGTGTTTTGAAATAGGCCCTTATGCTTCGACGCTTAGTTTCAATGCAGTTGAAGGAGCTCGTTTAAGACTTGGCGGCCGGACAAGCAACAAGTTCAGCACACGAATAATGTTATTTTCTCATGTGGCTTACGGAACTTGGGATTCGCGCTGGAAGTACGGAGGCGGTTTTTTGTATATGCTTAATAAAAACCCCCGCAGAGCTATTGGCGGCTCCTTTCTGTACGACCTTGAGCAATTGGGACAAAGCCAGAATGCTTTCCGTGAGGATTTTTTCCTTACTTTTCTGTTTCGTCGCAAACCCGCAGATAAACTTTCGATGGTTGAGGAAATAAAATTTCATTACGAGCACGAATGGTTCAACGGTTTTTCAAATACCATTAACCTGATTCATAGAAATCTTTATCCTGTCGGAAATTCCAAATTCGAGTTTTATCAGGATAAAGCCACTAAAAAAATCGCTGAGGAAACAGCCATTAAATCCGCCGAGATCAGGCTCGATACCCGGCTGGCTTATAAGGAAAGAATTCTTATTGGTGAATTTGAAAGGGTCAGCTTAGGCGCTAAATATCCTATACTTGAAATAAGATATGGTTACGGCATACCCGATATGTTTAACAGCGACTATGAATATCATAAACTGCAGCTTGGCCTGCATCACTGGTTTAATGTTTTCAATCTGGGGTGGTCTAAATATATCATCGAAGCAGGCAGAATTTGGGGAACACTTCCGTATCCGCTTCTGAAACTTCACGAAGGTAACGAAACTTTTATCTTCGATGAATATTCGTTCAACCTGATGAATTATTATGAATTTGTAAGCGATAAATATATCAAGGTTTATTATACTCATCATTTCGACGGCTTTTTTTTCAATAGAGTTCCATTATTCCGCAAATTAAAATGGCGGGAAGTAGCTTTTATAACAGGCCTTATCGGCGGAATGGATAAAGCTAACAAGGATTATTCGGTGTTTCCCGAAGGACTTTATACCCTTAGTAAACCATATTTTGAAGCAGGAGCCGGAATTGAAAATATTTTTAAAGTATTCAGGGTTGATGCCGTTTGGAGATTATCCTACCTTGATCATCCTGATATTACAAAATTTGGAGTCATGTTTAGCCTTCAATTTGCATTTTGATTACTTTTGTTTTTTTCAAAATATTAATAGGATAATGATTTTACAAACGAAAAATATTTATAAAAAATACAAACACCGGATGGTTGTTAATGATGTTTCGGTGCAGGTGGAGCAGGGAGAGATTGTCGGTTTGCTTGGCCCGAACGGCGCCGGAAAAACCACCACATTTTATATGATTGTAGGATTGATAAAACCATTTGCCGGGAAAGTTTTGCTTGGTAATACTGATATCACAACCGAACCAATGTACCGGAGAGCCCAGCAGGGCATAGGATACCTTGCCCAGGAAGCTTCGATTTTTCGCAACCTCAGTGTAGAAGATAATCTGAAAGCGGTTCTTGAGTTTACACGATTTTCAAAAAAAGAACAAAAAGAAAGGCTTGAATCACTGCT
>CBDUSJ010000165.1:0-6020 GCA_965369845.1 uncultured bacterium
AAATACAAAAGATACTGCCACAGATTATACTGATTAACACAGATTTATTTTTAAGTGAAATCTGTTCTATTCTTTAAAAAATGTTCAAATATTATGTAGTGTCTATTTTTAAGAAGTCTAAAATTATAAATTATTCTAACACACTAACTTTTCAACTCTTTAACTCTTCAACTTTTTAACTCTTCAACCTCCTAATACGCTCTGATATTTTTCTTTTCAACGAAATTTATAAACGATTGGTTTACAACTCTGTTTCCGCCGGGGGTGGGATAATTACCTGTGAAATACCAGTCGCCAAGATGATTTGGTATAGCTGTGTGCAAGTCTTCAATAGTCTGATAAATAATTTCGACATTAGTATTTACTTCTTTCGGCGTAACTATTTGTGCAATCTTTTCCGAAATCTGTTCGGGAGTAAACGGACGATAAATTTTTCTCACATAGTTTACAATTTCTTCTTTGGGTTTGTTTTCCTGGGATTTGGTTTTTTTGTAAACCTCATTGATCACGCTGCCCTGTTTGGTTTCCCTTAATAATTCAATAGCCGCCCTAAAGGCGACAAAATCGTTCAGTTTAGCCATATCGATACCATAACAATCCGGGTATCTGATTTGTGGAGCCGATGAAGCAATGATGATCTTTTTTGGCCCGAGACGGTCGAGTATCCTGATAATGCTCTGTTTCAGAGTAGTGCCCCTCACAATGGAATCATCAATGACCACAAGGTTATCAACATTTTCCCTGATCACTCCGTAGGTAATATCATAAACATGGCCGACAAGATCGTCGCGTGTGCTGTCCTTGGTGATGAATGTTCTAAGCTTTACATCCTTTACGGCAATATCTTCAACTCTTATTGAAAATGAAAATATTTCATCGAGTTTTTCCTGAGTAATATCCTGGCCGAGTTCAATGATCCTGTCTTTTTTTATCTTGTTGCAAAAAATGTTCAGCTCTTCGATAAGCCCTTTGAATGCAACTGCAGCAGTATTTGGAATATAAGAAAATACCGTATTTTCAATATCATAATTTATCGACTTCAGAATTGCCGGAGCAAGCAGCCGTCCTAGATGTTTTCTTTCACGGTAAATATCTCTGTCGGTACCCCTTGAAAAATAAATTCTTTCGAACGAACAGGCTTTTTTTACCTTTGGTTCAGTAAACTGAACTTCATCAATTTTACCATTTTTTTTGATGATCAGGACGTGTCCCGGTTTAAGTTCTTTAACGTCCTCGGTTTTAAGATCGAAGGCAGTTTGTATAACCGGTCTTTCCGATGCGGCAACCGCCACTTCATTATCGAGATAATAAAAGGCAGGCCGTATTCCGACAGGGTCGCGCATTATAAAAGCATCGCCATGTCCCAGCATCCCGGCAATAGCATAACCTCCGTCCCAGTCGGTTGCTGCGCTTTTTAGAATCTGTCCTATATTTAGATCATCGGCAATTTTTTCTGATATCTCTCTTTTAACCAGTCCTTGATTTTTATATTTTTGATAATGAATTTCATTTTCATCATCAAGGAAATGACCGATTTTTTCAAGTATGGTGATAGTATCGGTTGTTTCGAGCGGATATTGCCCGATCTGAACCAGCAGTTCGAATAATTCTTCAACATTCGTGAGATTAAAATTACCTGCCAGAACTAAATTCCTGGTTATCCAGTTGCTTCTTCTCATCACAGGGTGAAGATTCTCCAGTTTATGCCCGCCGAATGTGCCATACCGGAGGTGCCCGAGAAACACTTCACCGGTAAACTTAACATTTTCCTTGAGCCAGATCATGTCGTTCAAAAGACCGGGATTATTTTTTTGAATGAGTTTTATGTCATGATATATCCGGTCGAAAATATCTGTTATAGGTGTTGATGAATTAGAACGTAACCTGTTGATATATTTGAATCCCGGTTCAACGTCAAGTTTGATATTTGCAATACCGGCGCCATCCTGCCCGCGGTTGTGCTGCTTCTGCATCATCAAATGCATTTTATTTAAGCCGTAAAAACCGGCGCCATATTTTGCCTTGTAATATTCTACTGGTTTTAATAATCTCAAAAGAGCAATACCGCATTCGTGCTTGATAAGATCGCTCATAATAATATAAATATTTTTTATTGGTTTTTTTTTAAAACGGTAAAAGTAATAATTCAACGTTAATTGAAGAATCCAATTTTTTATACCTTTGTCGATTAAACATTAAGAATGTCTTCATTAAAAGAAATAAAAGAACCGATAAAGGAACACATTGCCGTTTTCGAGAATAAGTTCAGGGAATCGATGAAGAGCAAAGTACCTTTATTAAATATAATCACGCGCTATATTTTAAAACGAAAAGGGAAACAAATGAGGCCAATGTTTGTTTTTCTTTCAGCAGGTTTATGTGGCAATATCAGCGAATCGAGCTATCGTGCAGCCTCGATGATCGAATTGCTCCACACTGCTACGTTGATACACGATGATGTGGTGGACGATTCGAATATCAGGCGCGGTTTTTTTTCAATAAATGCTCTATGGAAAAATAAAATTGCAGTGCTTATTGGCGATTATCTTTTATCAAGAGGCCTGCTGCTTGCTCTCGATAATGATGAATTTAAGCTCCTTAAAATAGTTTCAAATGCTACACGTGAAATGAGCGAAGGAGAACTTCTGCAAATTGAAAAAGCAAGACGCCTCGATATTGAGGAACACATTTATTTTGAAATAATTCGTAAAAAAACTGCTTCATTGATTGCTTCATGTTGTGCTGCCGGCGCTGTTTCGGCAAGCGCAAGCGACGTCATGGTTGACAAAATGCTTGATTTCGGGGAAAATGTCGGCATTGCTTTTCAAATAAAAGATGACCTTTTTGATTACCAGGAAAATAAATCGGTAGGTAAGCCCAATGGAATTGATATCAAAGAACAAAAAATGACCTTACCGCTGATACACATGTTGAATAACTCCGGTTATTTGGAAAAACGCAGAATAATAAATATTGTAAAAAATCATAACAACAAACCTGAAAAAGTTGCGGATGTAATCAGGAAGGTAAACAACAGCGGAGGCATTGAATATGCAACAGAAAAAATGTATGAATATCGCGATAAAGCATTAAGAATTCTCTCTGATTTTCGGGAAAGCCCAATGAAAAAATCTCTCGAACAATTAGTGATTTTTACTACCGAAAGAAATAAATAAATATTAATTTTACTTCACAAAGTTTAATGGCAAATAAAATCAATAATATGAAACTAAAATTTTTACTTCTGATTTTTGTTTTTTCTGTTTCAATTACTATTTCCCATGCGCAGAGATTTAACGGCGGTGTTTTGGCCGGTCTTTCGATGGCTGAAATTTCCGGCGACAGGTTAGAAGGGCCGAATAAAGCAGGCGTTTATGCCGGTATTTTTGTAAATACTCACATCTCCGAACGTTCTTCTTTTCAGATGGAGTTGGATTATATTCAGAAAGGAAGCCGAAAAAACCAGGATTCTACGGATTACAGTTCATACCTGCTAAGGATTAACTATGTTGAATTATTCGTAAATTATAAATGGGATTTTGCCCGTGTTTTTACTCTTGAAGCCGGGCCGTCGTTAGGCGTATTAATCGGTAACCCTTATGAAGAAGTTGACGGATACAGCAGCGGTAAGTACGGGCCGGATTTTAAAAGATATGATTTTAGCCTTAATGTAGGATTATTTGTAACGCTTACCGAACGCTGGCGTTTTAACGTCAGGTATTCCAATTCTGTTCTTGCCGTAAGGCCCCATTCAAGCGGACAAACATACAGATGGAACAGGGGACAGTATAACGAGGTTTTAAGTTTTACCTTTCATTATAAAATATAGGTATGCCTGAAAACGCGAAACATAAAATAATTGTTGGAGTAACCGGAGCCAGTGGTTCAATTTATGCCAAATGTTTGTTTGATAAAATTATTTCTGTTAAAGAACAGCTTTCAGATTGTGGAGTCATTTTTTCCCACATGGCAAAAAAAGTATGGGAATACGAACTGGGCAACACCAAATTTAAAGACCTTCCGTTTAAAATTTATGAACCGGAGGATTTTTTTGCGCCCTTTGCATCCGGATCATCCAATTATGAAACTATGATAATTTGCCCGTGTACGATGGGAACCCTCGGAAGAATAGCATCCGGAATTTCAAACGACCTGATGACCAGAGCCGCCGATGTTATTTTAAAAGAAAAAAGAAAACTAATTCTGGTGCCGAGAGAAAGCCCGTACAGTCTTATTCATATTAAAAACATGGAAATTCTTGCAACAGCCGGAGCAGTTATTCTACCGGCTTCACCTTCGTTTTACCGCCGCCCCGCTTCGCTGGAAGAAGTTATTGAGACTGTTATTGACCGCATTCTCGATCATGCAGGTTTCACGGTAAATACACGACGCTGGCCCGACTAAAAAACGGTCAACGCTATCAGGCATGTCACCTAACTTGAAACTTTAAACCTGAAACATGAAACCTGCGACACGAAGTTAGCCCGTATGGGAAACATGAAACTTGCGACACGAAGTTAGCGACACGAAGTTAGCCCGTATGGGCCCGTATGGGAAACTTGAAACATAATCATCATTTGAATTAAAACATTAAAAAAATATGATTTTTTTTATTAAAGTTAGAATTTATTATAATTTTGTCAACACTTTTTCAAAAAGGTGAAAATTTTTTTGTTAATTTATTTGCCTGAATAACAATTTTAGAAAAAGAATATTATTTTTGCAATTAATTATTTATTCACAAATTAATAGATATAATCCAGAATTGTTTAATTTAATGTATTAACCAAAATTTTAATTATGAGAAAATTTACAATTTTTCTTGCACTCATGTTTTTTATTGGGATGCAAGTAGTTCAAGCACAACAGAGAACCATAACCGGTACTGTTACAAGTGCAGATGACGGAAGCACAATTCCCGGAATTTCGGTTGTTGTTCAGGGTACAACCTTTGGAACGACAACTGATATGGATGGGAAATATTCGCTTATCGTTCCGCGGGATGCTGAAAATCTCGTTTTTTCATTTGTAGGAATGAAAACCGTGGTGATGCCGATTGCTGATGCAACAGTAATCAATGTTCAAATGGAGACCGCAATGACTGCAATCGAAGGGGTTGTGGTAACTGCGCTTGGTGTTACACGTGAGAAAAAATCACTTGGTTATTCTGTTCAGGATGTGGGATCAGATGAGTTATTAAAAGGAAGAGAGAATAATGTTATCAGCGCTTTATCCGGTAAAGTATCTGGTCTTCAGATTTCACGCAACACAGGTCAGCTCGGAGGTTCTTCAAGGGTCCTTATCCGTGGGGTTTCTTCGGTAAATGGCCAAAACCAACCGTTATTCGTTGTTGATGGTATAGTCATGGACAACAGTAACTATACCACAACCAACCAGTCAAGAGGCGCCGGAGGTTATGACTTTGGTAATATGGCCAACGACATCAATCCTGATGATATTGAATCTGTTTCGGTTCTTAAAGGGCCTGTTGCTGCTGCTCTTTACGGTTCGCGTGCAGCCAACGGTGTTATCCTTATTACAACTAAAAAGGGAACCGAACGCGCCATTGCAGGGAAAAAAGGAATTGGCGTTAGTGTAAACTTCGGTTTAATGTTAGACAGAGTTGCAATACTTCCTGACTATCAAAATGAATATGGCGGTGGTCATGGATTTGATACTCTTTGGTATAGCGATAATCATGACAATCCAATGGCTTTCCCGAATCGTAATAAGGGATATTATGATGGTACACACAACGGAGCTGCAGACTCTTACGACTTACTTGCACAGTATGCAGTTGACGAAAGCTGGGGACCTAAATTGAACCAGGGACAAATGTACAGGCCATGGTACTCTTTCCAGGATGCTATTCCGGAATATTACGGTAAAAACGTCCCATGGGTTTCTCAACCTGATAATGTTAAAGATTTCTTTAAAACCGGACAAACATGGACAACCAATGTTGCACTTACAGGTGGTTCTGAAAAAGCATATTTCAGATTATCTTACACCAACCTTCA
>CBDUSJ010000166.1:0-5952 GCA_965369845.1 uncultured bacterium
GTGAGTTGTTGGATATTTTCAGATGTTCGAAATTCTACTGTCAGGATGGTTGTAGATTTTGAATCCGATGGGAAAAGTTATTTTTACAAGCCTTTTTATATGAAAGATTTTAATATAAAAAACAAATGGGTTTATATCGAATTTGCACTGGAAGCGCCTGAATTATTGACAGAAAACGATAAACTAAGAGTTTATTTTATTAATACTTCCGAAGGTGAAAAATTTTTTATTGATGATTTAAAAATTGAAATACTCTCACTGAATGAAAAATTTGAGTTTTATTAATGATGGAAAAGAAAACAGCAAAAAATACAGAGTCGGTTTTATTAATTTTAATTATTGCGCTTGCAGCATTCTTGCGATTTTACAATTATGCCGGCTGGTCGTTGAGCAACGACGAACTAAGCGCTCTGAACCGTTTACGTTACGACTCGTTCGGGGAAATGATCCGACAGGGTGTTATGCTGGGCGATTTTCATCCTGCCGGTGTACAAGTTTTTCTTTATGTCCTGACCGGTTTATTCGGGAACAGCGTTTGGGTAGTTCGGCTGCCTTTTGTTCTTTTCGGGATTGTCTCGGTTTATTTGGTTTACCTTATCGGGAAACGGTGGTTTGGTGTACCCACTGGCTTGTATGCTGCGGCGGCAATGGCATTTTTGCAATACCCAATCTTGTACAGCCAACTGGCCAGGCCCTACAGTCCGGGTTTGTTGTTTTCACTGGCAACAGTGTGGTTCTGGACAAAGATTGTTTTCGCTCAAAAGAAAAAAATACCGGACTATGTCTGGTTCGTGATATTTGCGACACTTACAGCATACACCCATCATTATAGCTTTTTGTTTGTGCTTATCGTGGGTATTTCAGGTTTGTTTTTTTACCGGAAACTCAATTTAAAATATTACTTGCTGTCGGGATTGGCGGTTGGCTTGCTGTATCTTCCGCACCTCGGTATATTTCTTCATCAGTTTGGCATTGGCGGTATTGGCGGTGCAGAAGGATGGCTGGCTGCACCGGAACCACACTGGATCATCGGTTATCTGAAATATGCTTTTAACGGTTCGTGGCTGACAGTAACGATTTTTATTATCCTGTTTCTGGGAACGTTTATTTTTTGGTTTCCACGAAAAATTACCAATTTTCATTGCTTGTCCGTTTCATGGTTTTTGGTTTCGTTTTTCATTGGTTACTTTTATTCCATCTGGAGAAATCCCATTCTGCAATTTTCTATTTTGCTGTTTTCGTTTCCGTTCCTGATTTTGTTCCTGTTTTCGTTTATGGGAAAAAATCCTGATAAATGGAAAGTTGGGATATTGCTGGCGTTTCTGATATTCGGAACTATTCAAACAGTTTTTATCAATAAATTTTACAAGTGTCAACATTTTGGAGAATTTAAAGATGTTGCCCTGAAAATCAGCCAATGGAATCAGAAATATGGAGCTGAAAATATTACAAATGCCATCGTGGTAAACGGCCCTTTTTACATTCATTATTATTTAGATGAAGATTATCCCGGACTGAAATTTGCGCAATACGACAACACGGGTGGCAATGAGCTGTTAAAACTTAAAAAGATTGTGGACGCCGCCCAAACTCCATATTTTATCCATGCATGGACCAAGCCCTGCCCCAATGAAATCCCTGACATCATAAAAACTAAATACCCTTGCGTGCTGGGAGAAGAAAAATATACAGATGTGTATTTTAAAACAATTCTTTCGGAAGTTACCCTGTTTGCACGCGAAATTTCCGATTCGTGCCTGACAACACCAAAACCGCTTATAGTTTTTGAGCAAACTTTTGAAACCGAAGATTTATGGGGTGGCAAACCGGAACAGTTGGATTCATCAAAATTTGTCTTTGGAAAGTTCAGCTATAAATTGGATAAAACAGTTGAGTACGGACCGGCGTTTACAAAAAAAATAAGTGAGATCAATGGCGGCAATTTTAATAAAATCCATATTGCGCTATGGGCTTTTGCTCCGGAGCCAATAAGTAACATGCCCATTGTGATATCCATCGAAAATGCCGAAAAAGGCGGTTATATTTGGGCATCTTCGCATATTGAAAATTTTATTTTTCAGGATGAATGGGGACGGGCATTTTTTAATTTTGATATGCCGGAAGTAAAATCAAAGGATGATGTGTTGAAGATTTACGTGTGGAATGTTGAAAGAAAAAATTTGTTCATTGATGATTTTTCGATTGAATTTCTTAAAATCATTCCTTGCCCATGAACCGTAAAATATTTAACCAATTCATAAAAATCGAATTCCAAAATTGAATGGTTTACTTTATTTGCAACTTGGGATTTTTTCAATATTTCATCAGTTTTTATAAATTTAAACTGGGATATATTATCATAACCCGTGTTTTAAATAAGCACAAAGGAATCAATGTGTTATTAAATATCCCACAAAACATAAACAAATTTAATTACATTACGTTACGTATTTCAAGGGAGACGATAGGATACCCCATTTTATAAAATTCATAAAGGAAAAAGATATACAGAAACTATTCCTAAATTTGTTTTAAAATTAATTCATAAAGTTAAATCCAACAGGATTTTGGTGCAATAGGAAAAATTAGTACTTTTGATTTCTCTTTAAAAAAATATTTCAAATTAAATTTTATTACAATGAAAAAAATTCAACTGTTTATTTTAATTATTCTCTTTTCCACCATGAAATTATCAGCACAGATTCCCACAATTGTTATCAATGAGTTTATGGCTGATAATGTAACAACAATTGCAGACCCCTCAGGTTCGTATGATGACTGGATTGAAATTTATAATTATGGTGATGAGCCTGTTGATATAGGCGGAATGTATTTTACCGATAATTTTGCTGATACCGCTAAATGGCAGGTACCCGCCGGAAATGATTCGACTATAATATCTTCAAAAGGATTTTTACTTCTTTGGGCTGATAACGATCCGGAAGAAGGTGTTTTGCATCTCGATATTAAATTAAGTAAAAATGGTGAACAAATTGGTGTTTTAATGGATGATGGCTCTATTTTTATCGACAGCCTAAGCTTTGGCCCACAGAGCGCCGATATCTCCTTTGGCCGTAAAACCGATGCTGCTCCCAACTGGATATTCTTTGATGAACCAACACCGTGCGCCCCCAACGGATCATCAGGGATAAATGAAAATGGTAATTATTTGTTTGAACTTTTTCCAAACCCTGCCTCTGAATTTACTGTGATAAAAATGCCATTCAAAGGAAATAAAACCATTAAAATATTTGATGTCAACGGAAGAGAAATAAGTTCGCTCTATACTGATCTAATAAACATCAAACTATCATTAACAAAATATAAGCCGGGATTATATATCGTCAGAGTGACATCTCAAAATGATCAGGCTTTTATAAAACATCTGATTATCAGATAAACGAATATGTAAGATAAGAGAGGGATTATCAGTTGATTTAATATTGAAGAAAATGCTACTCTAAAGACGATAAATTTTTCGTTTTTCAAAAAAATATATTCCACTCGAAAACAATATCATACTAAAAATGCTGATAGCAAGAATAATAAAACTATCGGTTTCGCCAAAAGATTCAGCGCTTGAATTTAATACACCGGTATTTATAAGAAAAAATACTATAACCGCAGCGCTGTTATTTATAAAATGAGCAGCAACGGGCAGCCATATTGAACCCGACCATACATAAAGGTAGCCAAATAACATGCCTAATAGAAACCGGGGAAGAAAGCCATAAAACTGAAGATGAAAAGCGCTGAAAAGTATAGATGATATAAAAATTGCAATGTGCACATTTTTTGTCCAATCGTTGAATAACCTCAATAATATACCTCTAAAAAGAAATTCCTCTCCGATTGAAGCAACTACTCCAATCAACAAAATATTAATTAACAAACCCCCAAATGATCTTGTTTTTAAAAAAGCGTCAGTTAATTCAGCAGCATCCTGTTCTGTTTTTTTCATCCAGTCCTCAATCCCTGACATAAAACCAGGAAGTTTCATCAAGTCGTTAATTTTTACAAGTTCCTGAATAACCGGTAAAGAAGCAAAAATAAGCAAAACACACAAAAGAATTGAAATAACCGCCGGTTTCCGGTTCATTCTCAAATACCCCGAAATGTCTTTTTTTACCAAATATGCAAAAATGATGGAAGGGATTACAAAAATCCCGATTTGATTAACAAACTGAAGATATTTTAATAAAGCTACATTTTCCTTATTCGAATAGTCGTTCAGGCCTTTTAAAATATCAACAACTTCACCTCCGAAAAAAGGAAGGGCAATTAATAAGCCGAGAAAAAAAATTATCAAACCTGTGAAAATAATCAAGGAAATAAGAAATATAAATTTTAGGAAAGGTGAATAATTACTTAAAAACGGATCGGTTCTGAACATCAAATTTCTTTGTTTCGGTTTTGTAATTTAACATACGAAAATACGACAATTTAAAAGAAAAACTGTTAATATTTAAAAATATTTAAAAATAACTTGACATTGATGAATTTTTTTATTACATTTACGGCAATTTTTAAACTTGTAAAATTTAAAGTTATGAAAACAAAAAAATTTCTTTTATCGCTTTTAGCATTTATGCTTCTTGTCGTTTCAGCATTTTCTCAACGCAACCCCACGCCGAAAACAATCACAACTACCAAACCGTTTGTTGTAGCCGAGCCTACTGAGATTACTACGAGCGTTACAATTTCAGGCGGATCTTTTAACCCTAAGAAATATGAAGGTATCCCGGGCGATCCATATCTGATCCCGGCATGGAAACCCGGCGTATTGATCCTTACCGACAATTCCCGAATTGACAATTTCCTTTTCAGGTATAATCTTTATACCCAGCAAATGCAGTTTATCGACAATGCCGATACGCTTGCTATTGCAATTCCGGAAGAAATCAATAACCTGAATATTGATGACAGGACGTTTATTTACAGTCAGTATGTTTGTAAAGATGCGCAAAAGAAAGGCTATTTTGAACTTCTCGAAGATGGTCATTGCCGTCTTTTGAAACGCTGGGTTATTTTATATCATATTATTGATGAGGAAAAACCCGAAGCTGAAAAAAATAATATAGAAGACGACATTTTTATAAGAACAACATATTATTATTTTAAATTAGGCGATGAACCTGCCAAAAAAATCCCTAAACGGCAAAAAGACATCCTGGAATATTTTGGAGACAAAAAACAAGATGTTCAAAAATATATGAAAAACGAAGGACTGAAAATAAAAAATGAAGAAGACCTAATAAAAATTTTTGCTTTTTATAATAAGGCTGTAGGCTGAACGTTCGGCAGCTATGGCACGTGGCCGCTCGCTACTCAAATTTATGTTAATTTCTTTTCATTTAATTATTAGTTTTTCTATACCATTTTCATTTTGGGATTTATAATGAATAAAATATATTCCAGATGACCAATCTGAAACACAAATTGTAAGTTTATCAGTGTTTAAGTCAGTTCTTAAATAATGTAGTTTAGATTCTGAATTGTAAATATATATTTCATCTATCTTTTCATTTTTAGTAATTTTAATTGTAAACTTATTATCATCTATAGGATTAGGATAAATTATTAATGGTTTGTTAAAATTAATTATTTCAGTAACTGATGAAGTCTCTTCCACATTAAAATAATATTGAGTTGTATCTTCAATATTGTCTCCAAGTCCTATACCCGATAAATTAATATGATAACTACCAGCTTCAAGCAATCCTATTTTTATTGTTTCATCATGAGGTACTAATACAGTCAGACCACCATGATAACTACAGTCTATTGTTAGAAATAGCTCATTGTCGATAATTTCAAAATAAGTACTATCGACTTGTGAACCTGTATTAGATAAATTACCAGAGATTATTATGGAAATTGTGTCCTTATCTGTTGGAATCTCTGGCTCGATTGTAATGCTTTCTGCGTAAAAGAAAGTCTGGCTAAATAATA
>CBDUSJ010000167.1:0-5943 GCA_965369845.1 uncultured bacterium
ACTCTTTAACCTTTTAACCCTTCAACTCTTTAACCTTTTAACCCTTCAACTCTTTCATCTCGAAATCACCAATTTTTTAACAGCATGAGATAGTTTTCCATCATCACCCGAAACCCTGATACGATAAATATAAATTCCACCGTCAAGGTTTGCTCCATTTATGTTTGTGCCGTACCAGATAATTGGAGTAGCCTTGTATCCGTTGTTATTGATCCGCTCGTTAAAATTTGCAACCAGTCTCCCGCTGATATCAAATATTTTTATTTCCACATCAAGTTCGGAACCGGGCTGATTATGATCAAAAACGAATGAAGTATAATCGCAGAACGGATTCGGATAATTTATAACATTATTAATCGTCATACGTGATGATTCCTCAACAATAAAATCAATAAAACTCTTTGAGGAGTTATTAAAAACATCCCATATTTTTAGTTCTATTCTGTGTGAGCCGGGGCTTATTCCCGATAACGGATAAAGTATTTTTCCCGACTTGTAGCTGTTCATATCGGCTTCATAATAATCATTCAGAATAAAAGGATTTTCCGTATCATCATCGAGTATTGCCACAATATCGTGTCCTATTCCGTTCCCTACTGTATTGATGCCGTTCGAATCCGACACATGAGCGAGAAGAACGGGATTTTCATCAGTTATTCCACCGGACTTGAACGATTCATTGTTCATAAACAATTCTATTGAAGGCCCGGAAACATCAACAATTTCCGTATCACTAAACCCACCGACGATAATATTTTCACTGTAGCCGCTTGCGTCTGATTTGTCGTTATTGGCATAGTAGCTTATCTTGCCAAAACCATACTGATAGGCAATATCTTTTGGCACAATAAAAGAAAGAGAAAATTCTCCGCCCGTAACATTTGCCTTTCCTTTATATATCACATTTTTTCTGAGCATAAAAGTACTCTGGCTACTGCCGGGATCATGTCCAAAAGTTGTTACCTCAGACTCTTTGTCATAAACAATAGTACTTACAGCGCCATCAAAATCATTAAGCTTATTTCCTGTTTCATCCTGAATTTCCCCACTTAATGTAACCTTAGATAAGGCTTTAAGGGTATCTGGCACTGGGGAAACATTATGTTGGTTAATTGAAACGGTTTCCACTTTATATTCGGGGTAGGAAATTTTTAACGCCGGATCGCCTATCAGAATAAATTTTTTATCATTCGACTCTGAGCTACTCTCAAATTTGGCAAGCCTGATAAGATCACCCATGGAATAATATTCACCGTTATCCTGCTTCTCAAAAGCGTATTTATAAAACCCGCGATTAAGGCTCAGGTTAGAGGAGCCGTACGTAGGACGCGACGTTGTGAAAAGAGAAATGCCACCGCCATGGGGATTAATAAAAACAAGTTCTCCTGCCGAAATTCTGCCAGGATCGTCATAGCGGGTAAACTCGCAGGTAGCTGTAACAAATACAGTAAGGGAATTAAAATTTTCCCAACTGTTTATGTCCGAAATTTCAAGGATACGTTCGTGCGCCCAGCCCACTTCGCCGCCATGACCGGTGTAATTCATTATCAATGTTCCTTTCCCGATCCTAGTATTGATGGCCTTGTTCACATCAGGGTAGCGCTGACCGCCAGGAGTTGAAACCTGGTTATATGCATCTATATAAATTTTGTCAACATTCATAGTTTTGTAGGTTGTATCCACAAACTGCGCAAGTTTATTCGCCTGGTTCATGTGAACATTACCGTTTTCATCGTCGGCAACAAAGGTTATAACATTTCTCCAGTCGCCCATAATACTGACTGATGAACCGGCATAATTAAAAACTTTATCAACCATTTGACTGGCTTCATCCAAAGTTTGGACCACAAATCTGCCGATGCCGATATCGAGAAGGTCTTCTTTTCCTTTTCCTTCATCAGGATCAAGGAAACCAAAATAATCGTCGGTTGCATAAGATGTTGTTTCGTGAAGCGATTCTTCCGACTCAAAGGTTGGAACGAAATTAGTGTTATCGGCAATACGATTTTTATAGTCATAAGAAGCATCGCCGAATAATAACAGGTATTTTGGTTCCTGTCCTGGTTCGGCGCGTTCGTACAACATCCGCATCAGGTCTTTGATAGCAGTGATATCCTGCGCTCCCGATGAAAATTCATTATATATTTCTCCCGGAGTTGTTACATGAATTTTAAGCTTGCTGTTTGAGGTGTGAAATGATTCAAGACGATTTGCCTGACTTAAAAATTCCGGATGGCTCACGATAACATAATCAATCTGCCCCAGGCTATGAAGGTCTTGGTTTGGAATCTTTCCGGCAAAATCTGCTGTCAGGTACGAACTGCCATCGTAGGCAATAAATTCACGTAATTCGTTTGTAGGTAATACAAAAGTTAAATTGGAACCGGCAAGAGATGTTTCTACTTTATGGATATTCACAGGGTCGGTTATTTCCCAAACTTTTACCGACTGGGATACACCGCTGAGTTTAAATTCCGAGATACGGTCAGAGCCTATCGAAAAGGCATCTCTGAAATCCATCTGCCCACCGGAGAATATCATATTCCTGATAATGTTCAGTTCGATATAATCCAGCCAGCCGCTTGCACTGCTCGTTGATTTGTTATATTTTATCCCGATATTTACATCCGGCCCTGTTGTGTTAAAAAATTTTGTTCCGGTAGCGGTACGGGCATAATCGCCGGTACCTTTTATTGAAACACCGGGAACTAAAATTGAAATGAGTGGGGCGCCGTCATTGGTAATACTGAATGAACTGGAGGCTGAAGCGCGGGCAACAACTTTTACCCGGATATAATGTTCTTCATCATTTTTGAGATTGGGAAAATTAAATGAAAAATCATAAGACGTCTGAAGGTCAAAAACTTCACCATACCATTCCCGCCCTGATTTTATCAGGTTGTATAAATCCTGTTCGTGAAACTCGAAATCGTTAAAAGTGGTAACTGAATAATTTGGTTCCTCTGTTGAGGATGATTCCATTTCTATCCTTTTTCCGGGGCCAATATCAGCCGTAATAAAATAATATGTCGAATCGGAATAAACATTTTTATAGTGGTAAAAGCGGCTTATTTCGGGTTTCAATTTCCAGGCATTAGGCGATTCGCCGTAAAACAAAATATAATCACCTTCATTAAAATTGCCATCCCCGCCATCATGTACGATAATTGCATTTTCCTGCAAATCGTCATAACGAAATTCGGAATTACTTTCAGGCAACATTCCACCGCCATTGCCATATATCCTGATATTTTCCGGATTGATTGAGTTAACATCCATCCCCATACCGGCAAGGTCGGAATAAGTAATTTTATAAATACCTGACCGGTTTAAGCGTATTTTGTACCAGTCGCCGCCGGATAATACTGAGTGAGCCGCGTAATTCAACGCTGCCTGTCCGCTTTTTGAAGAATCGTGGCTGATATTTATTATTAAATCAAACGACAGAAGTTTTTGGTATTTTCCGTTTTCCGGGTCCAAACGAAACGGAAGAAAAGAAATAATTCCAACAGGCTTTTTTCGGGAATATGCAAGATTGCTGTTGATTGTAATATTTTCCTCAATATCAAAAATATCCTGTATATGGAATATTTCCTTTTGTGTCAGGTTTTTAAAAACAGCGTTTTCAATTATTGCGAAAAAACTTATTACATCATTTTCAAATCTGATCTTTTCAAGAAATTCGGGAAGCATTTCCCTGTTTTTAAATGAAGCATTTTCGAATTTGAGCCTGAAAAGCGATTCATCATCATTAATCTGAATTTCCTGAATGTCCTGCCATTTAATCGTCCTGTGAAATTTTTCAGACTGCGCAGATGCAATAAAAGGCAAACAAAATATTAAGAAAAAAAATATCCTGTATTCAAATTTCATTTTAAAAGCTTTAGCGTTATTGCCAAAATGTGATTTCATCATATTAAAGACGTCAGTAAAATGCTTTTGGTTGCTTTTTTTTGTTTGGAAATTAAAAACGAATCGAACCGTCCATTATTGCAATTCGGAACACGATTTAAAAATAAATACCTTTAAATTAAGTTAAATAATAACAAGGAATTAATCCGGTATAAAAACCTTTATGGTAAAAAAGATCATTTCAGAAATATTTGTCATTTACCTGTTATTATCAGGAATTGAAGCAAGCAGCCAGGATTATATCTATTCACAGTTTTATGCTAATCCGATATACCTAAATCCTGCGCTTGCAGGACTTGAATATTGCGGGAATATTACACTGAATTATCGTAATCAATGGCCTTCACTGCCCGGCAATTTTGTTTCATACTCTGCTTCATTTGATCAGTATTCCGAATTTTTACATGGAGGAATTGGTGTTCAGGCAAACTATGATAAATCTGGCGAGGCTGCAATAACTACTGCCGGAGTAAACCTTATGTACGCTTACCACTTAACAATGAGCAGGGATGTTGCAGCCCGCTTGGCTCTTCAGGCAGGTATGGGGCAGAGAAGCATCGACTGGAATAAACTGATTTTCGAAGATCAAATAGACCCGAATACCGGAAATATTTTGCCGCCTTCAGCTCCGCCGGATAATTTTTCAGGGAATAAAACGTATTTGGATTTGTCCGGCGGATTTGTAATCGGACTAAGTGAAAAATATTTTTTCGGCTGCGCTGTTCATCATCTTACCCAGCCGGATATCGGTTTCTATAGCGAGAGCGAGAATATTTTGAAAATGAAAATAACTGCCCATGCCGGAGCAAACATAAGTTTTGACGAAGGTTACAGGCGTAGTTCCCGACCGGTTTTCACTATCTCTCCAAATATTTTATATCAACAACAAGGTGATTTTAAAAATCTCAATATAGGGTCGTATTTTTTGTTTTCGCCATTTGTTGTAGGCTTTTGGTTCAGAAACAATTTTAAAAATTCTGATGCGGTGATATTACTGCTTGGTTTTCATCATGATAGGCTCAGAGTAGGTTACAGTTACGATTACACTGTTTCTAAACTTACCAATGCTTCCGGAGGCGCTCACGAATTATCTTTTACCTGGATATTCGAGTGTGAGAAAAAAAGTAAACGGCCAAAAGCAATAAAATGTCCAACATTTTAGTTATTAACAAAGTTTTGATAAAAAAAATGAATATGTTCAAATATCAGAAAATTTTTCTATTCCTGGCCATTGTTTTAATGGCGGGATTATTTACGTCCTGTAAAGGAATATTCGGGACTAAAAATAAGGTTTCTCCCACAACAGGATGGGAATACAATAATCCTCAAAACGGAGGATTTGAAGTTTCGAAATACAAAGAGCAGGAAACCGGTCCAGGCCTTGTTTTTATTGAGGGTGGAAATTTTGTGATGGGAGGAACGCAGGAAGACCCATTGTACGAATACAATAACTCTCCACGCAGGATCACCATCAGATCGTTTTACATGGATGAAACCGAAGTAACAAATCTTAATTATCTTGAGTATCTGTACTGGGTCAATCGTGTTTTCGGAAATGATTATCCTGAAGTTTACAGGAAAGCATTGCCCGACACACTCGTCTGGCGCGAAAGGCTTGCTTATAACGAGCCGCTGGCAGATCTCTATCTGAGGCATCCTGCCTACCATGATTATCCGGTTGTTGGAGTTAGCTGGGTACAGGCAAGTGAATATTGTCTGTGGCGTTCCGACCGCGTTAACGAGATGCTCCTTATTCGCCAGGGTATTCTCGATATGGACCCCGACCAGGTTAATGAAAATAATTTCAACACTGATGCATATCTCGAAGGCCAGTATGAAGGCTTGGTAAATAAACCGCTACAAGACCTTAATCCAAGAGGAACCGGTGAACGCGGAGCCAGGCTTGAAGATGGGATACTTCTTCCGAAATACCGCCTGCCTACCGAAGCAGAATGGGAGTATGCAGCGCTTGGATTATCAGGAAAATATGAAAATATCGATGCCCGTCGAGTATATCCGTGGGATGGTAAT
>CBDUSJ010000168.1:0-5935 GCA_965369845.1 uncultured bacterium
TTAGATAAGGATACAAACATAAATTACAGGTACAGCCTTCCGAACAAACTTTTCGATTACATTAACGCCGGCGTTCCGGTACTTGCATCTCCTTTGGTTGAGATTAAAAAAGTTGTGGAAGAGTATCAAGTTGGAGAATTAATAGAAAATCATGCTCCAAAACATATTGCAAAAAGGATTGATGAAATGCTATCGGATAAAAATAAACTGGAGTTTTATAAAAAGAACTGCCTGCTAACTGCCGAAGCGCTGAACTGGGAAAAAGAAGAGAAGGTTTTATTAAAAATTTTTGAAAAATATGCCTGAAAAAAAACTTCACATAATTTCTTTTGATGTGCCTTATCCGCCAAATTACGGCGGGGTGATAGATGTTTTTTATAAAATTAAGGCGCTGAACAAAACCGGTGTAAAGGTTCATCTTCATTGTTTTCAGTATGGCAGGCGGGAGTCGGAGGAGCTTGAAAAGTTATGTTTTAAGGTGAGTTATTATCCCAGAAGAACCGGAGTTTTTTCGGCGATAAGGTCAAAACCTTACATTGTTGAAAGCCGGCAGTCGGATGCTTTGATAAAAAATTTAATTCAGGATGATGCACCGGTTTTATTCGAAGGATTGCACTCATGCTTTTATATCGACGATAAAAGATTAAAAAACCGGAAAAAAATATACCGCGAGAGTAACATCGAACATCATTATTATTTTCACTTGTTTAAAGCTGAAAAAAATCCGCTGAAGAAAATTTATTTTTTATCTGCCGGCTTCAAACTGAAACTTTATGAAAAAATATTGCAAAATGCCTCGATGATGCTGGTTGTTTCGAAGCATGACACAAGCTACCTTCAAAAACGATTTCCTGATAATTCCGTGTTTTACCTCCCCAGTTTTCATTCGAATGAAAAATTAACCGTTGAACCGGGCACGGGGAGCTACGCTCTTTATAACGGAAATCTTTCGGTCGCCGAAAATTATAAAGCCGCCGAATTTCTGATAAGAAAGGTATTTAGAAATATTGAGCAAAAATTAATTATTGCAGGCCTTGACCCGCCCATCAGGTTAAGGAAACTGGCAGATTCCTGTACAAACGTTGAACTGATCGCCAACCCAACTGATGAGAAAATGTTTGACCTTATAAAAAATGCTCACATAAATGTACTTGTAACATTTCAGGCGACAGGGCTAAAACTCAAGCTTTTGAACACACTTTACCGCGGAAGATTTTGTCTTGTAAATAAAGAAATGGTTTCAGGGACAGGGCTTGAAAATTTATGCGAGATTGCAAGCAGTCCCGAAGAATTTAAGAAAAAGATAAAAGAACTTTTTAGTAAAAATTTTGAAGAGAACCAACTTGAATTACGCGAGCAAGTTTTATCGGAAAACTATTCTAACCAAAAAAATGCGGAGCGGCTAATAAGCCATATTTGGCGAGAGTAAAATTTTTGATTTTATAGATTTTAAAGAATAATTTTTTAGCCGCTAAACTTGTGGATGGATGCGCTAATTTAATCTTAAATATTTTGATTTTATAATTTTCAATTAGCGCATTCGCGGCTTTTTAATCTTAATCCAATTCCACAATAATTTTATTTATTTCTTATATTTTCTGATCGCTGATTTTTCCGCGGTCGCAATAGATTATTCTGCCCGGGAATTTTTCAATCAGGTTATAATTATGAGTAGCCATCAAAACGGCGGCGCCATTTTGGTTGATATCATGCAGCAATTTTAATATTTCCGTCGATGTTTCAGGGTCGATGTTGCCTGTCGGTTCGTCGGCAAGTATTATCCCGGGCTCGTTGATGAGCGCCCGTGCAATTGATACTCGCTGCTGTTCGCCACCGGAAAGCTGATGAGGCATCTTGAATCCTTTTGTGGTCAGGCCAACCTTTGTGAGTATTTCGTTTTGCCGTTTCTTTATTTTTGATTTATCCCTCCAGCCGGTCGATTTCATGACAAACTCCAGATTTTCGTTCACCGTTCTGTCGGTAAGCAATTGAAAATCCTGAAAAACAATTCCTAATTTTCTTCTCAGATACGGCACTTCTTTTTGTTTTATTGTCGATAAGTTGAAACCTGCAACATCGGCATTTCCTTCTTCAATCGGCAGTTCGGCATAGAGAGTTTTAAGCAAGCTTGTTTTTCCACTTCCGGTTTTACCGATTAAATACACAAATTCACCACCGGATATTTTTATACTAACTTCAGATAAAATCAAAATCTTTTTTCTGAATACAGAAACGTTTTTAAGTTCTATGACCGGTTCACTCATATTTTTTTGGGGTTAAAGAGTTAAAGAGTTAAATGGTTAAATGGTTAAAGAGTTAAAAAGTTACAGAGTTAAAAAGTTGCAGAGTTGCAGAGTTACAGAGTTACAAAGTTAAAAGTTAAAGAGTTATAAAGTTACAGAGTTAAAAAGTTGCAGAGTTACAGAGTTAAAAAGTTGCAGAGTTAAAAAGTTGCAGAGTTACAGAGTTAAAAAGTTGCAGAGTTACAGAGTTAAAAAGTTACAGAGTTACAGAGTTGCAGAGTACTTTTCCATTCCATCACTTTTCCACCCTTCCACTCTTCCACTTTTCCACCCTTCCAATCTTCCACTCTTCAACCTTTTAACTTTTCAACTTTTTAACCATTATTATTCCTTGTTTGTAAATATTTTATCATACATCCGGGGATAAATATTTATTCTGATTTTTCCAAGCGCTGCTGAATAGGCGTTAAGCCCTGCTTCTTTAAAGTTCTGCCCGATTCCTGTAACTTTATCTGTATTGCTCGAAAAAACCAATTCGCCCGTACGGCTGGTTACTTTAAAACCGGCAGACAAATTCGCGGAAAACCTCTTGTTGTTTTGTTTTCCTTTCTCCGATCCCGAAGTAATTTTTAGAATGAAATCTGCTTCATCAATATTTTTAGTAATCTTTATTCCGTCATCGGTGAGAAGTTTTATAAATTCAGGCAGGATTATTTTTTTAGTCAACTCTGCTCCAATATTTTTTTCATCAGATTCGAGATAAAAAACAACAGGAATTATTTCGACAGGAAGCACAAATTCGGGAGCATTTATCTTTGATAAAAGGTTGCGAATAAAATGGTCGCTCGTTGATTCCTTAATTATTTTACCAAGATTAATTTCCGAGCTGATGTATCCCTTTTTATTTTTTGTGTCTGTCTTGTTGAGCCTGATGCGGATTATTCCTTTTGCATCCGATACTTTTTCAAGTTTAAGTCCTGGCCGGTACGAGAATTTTATAAATGCCGGAATGCCGTCAAGCGGTGTGTTTTTAAATGAAATTTCAATTTTCAGTTCATTATCTTTTGGCGTTTCGCCTCTTTTTAATTTAAGTATTTCTATGGGATATTTAATCTTAATTTTCTGAACGCAATTATTCAGGTCGGAGAAAAGGGTAGGGGTGTAAGCTGATTGCCTGCCATCTGTTTCTGTATAAAGATCCTCGCCCAGAAAATCTTTTATATTTTCGATAGCTTTAACATAAAACCTGATTGCGTTTTCTATATTCCCTGACTTTTCAAATTCCGAAGCTTCATCATAATTACCAAGAGAATTTTTTAGCGCCGTATTTTTCCTTTCATTTTTCAGACGCTCATATTCGCTTTTCGAAAGTCTGTAAAACACCCAATAATTATTTTCATTTTCCCAGACACCCACTAACTCGAATCCCTCAAGAAAGTTCTGTGAGCTGAGCTTTATTTTATCCCTGAAATACTCGCTGTACTTATTATCAAATTCGTACTGGTTGAGCACCGATGATGAAGATATTTCGACAGATATGCTGCTTGCAAGGTCGGAAAGCGCATTGTGTTTTGCTTTTCCTTTATAATCTGTTAAAGCTTTTGAGGCAGAGCCGATACCGTAATAAAAACCGGGTGCTGACGGAGAATGGCGAACCCATTCGGGAGCATTTGTGAGGTCGTCCTGTTTGGATGCTTTTTTTCCGGTCGAACAGGCAATAGCAAAGGCAGCTATCACGATGAGGAATATTATAAATTTTTTCATTGTTCAGGATTGAATCTGTTAATTCTGTTAGCGATTTTTTGACTTATTTCGAGAAAAACATCGTTAGTAAGTTGCTCGATGCTATGAATCCGTTTTCTTGATTTCAGCAATTTGTGAAGGTGGCCGGAATTATTTTCATCAGGTGCGTGAACTCCATTTTGTTGATAAGCCGGAAGCAGATATTGAGTGTTGCCGCCATAAACGGCATAATTAATTTTATCTTCATCGTTCCGGCTGATTATGTCGGAAATGAGTATTTCGCCGGTTTCAGTTGAAATCAGCCTGTATTCAAGCCTGCAGTTGACGTAGTTTTGCTGGCTGTATTCAACATAACTTACCTTTTTGGTTTCATAATAAGTTTCCCCTTCGCTGTTTTTATGTGGGATTTTTTCAAAACCTGTCCGTTTTTTCTGAACCAGTTTTCCCTTAGTCTGGGTAAATTCAATAAAATTGCAGTAAAGTACCGCTTTGATATTATGCTTTTCGGCTATCTGATTGGCAAGGAAAATTTTCACCAGGCCGGATGCAAGAATAATTTTTTGGTCGTAATACCGGTCGAGTGATGAGAGTTCGTAAATTTTTAGAAAAGGATTTTTAAGATTTGTCAACCGGCGGGTTATTTGCGATTGAAATTCTTTTGCTGCAGTTTGGCTTTTCCGGCAATAGGGCGTTTGTATGGCAACGGGATAAGCGGCACATTCAAGCGCTCTCGAGCGAAGAGTGGAGGCGTCTTTATAGTTTCCCGCAAAGTCGATTATATCGGAAAACGCATAATATGCTGTCCGGCATTTATCCTGTTTCAGCATAGCTACACCGTGCCTGTAAATTGGTTCGTCGTGCGCTTCGATGTACAGTTCTTTAACATTCTCGAATGCCTTGTCGATATCGAAAACATCTTTCAAAGCTTTTTCGGCATCGCCAAATTTTTCTTCGAGCAGAAAAAGATTCCCTTCGTTATAACGCTCACTTAGCGCTTGGTTCATCCTCGATTTTACATCTTTGTATTCACCCGCCTGTTTAAGTATTTTATTCCAGGTATAATAAGCATCGATATATTTTCCCTCGCCAAAAAGCTTTGTTCCCTTCTGATAGACCGGTTCATATTTGGCTTCTTTCAGATAAAAACGTGTGTCTTTATAGTCAGGGTCGATATTACTGATTTCCGTAAACACATTTTTTGCTTCATTGTAATTTTCTTCACTAAGGTATTTTTGTCCCAGTGAGTATTTTTTGTCGAGATAATTATTTTTGGCTTCTTCGAAATATTCGTCAAGTCCGGGGTCGAGCTTCAGGTTAAGGTTGACCGATCTCATTTTTTTCTCGAAACTGCTGGCATCCATATAATCGTAAACAGTCGATTTGTAATCGCCTTTTCTGTAATCAGAACCGATTTTCTCCGACATCTCTTCAAGGTAAATCTGACCTGTGCGTTTCAGGGAAATCTTGATATCTACTTTTTTAGGCTTTTTCTGATAAGCCTTGTAATAAAGCTCGGCAGCATCTTTGAACATTCCTGCCGATTCGTATTGTTCTGCTCTTTTGAGCATCTTTTTTACAACGCAGCCTGCAAAAACAATCAGAAATGCTAAAAGGTAAATGATAGTTGAAAAATTTCTTTTCATATTTGTATAAATTTTGGCGGGTGTAAAATTAAAAAAATTAGTGAAATTGAAAGTGCCTAAAGTTTGGAATGCCAAAAATGTTATCCTACGGACTTGCTTCGCATCGCTGGTTGTTGGTCACTGGTTTCTTGTTTGTCCTTTCATAAATATATTTTTTAAAATGTTCAAGTGGCTCATCAAAATCAGCGCTCATTTCGAAAGTACCTTTCAAAAAACCGGCTTTTCTATTTTTAGGCTTTATATTATTATCTTGTAAAACTTTGCTAAAAAAACAAAGTTATTTAGCAAATCCGCAATTAGTAAGCG
>CBDUSJ010000169.1:0-5904 GCA_965369845.1 uncultured bacterium
AAGCGGAGATCCCGATAGCGAAGCATGAGCGTATCGGGAATTGAATGATGGAATGTCGAAGCAAAGCGGAGATCCCGATAGCGAAGCATGAGCGTATCGGGAGTTGAATGGTGGAATGATGGAATATTGGGAATATGAAGAATAATGATATAGCCGTAAAACTAAAAATGGAAATACGATAAAACGCATTGAGACAGCGCCATACTTCAGTATGGTGATTTGATTAACAATTTATTACAAACCATTTGACTTTAGTCAACCTCTCATAGCTTGACAGCTATGTCCCGCAACTTGCGACACGAAGTTAGCGACACGAAGTTAGCCCGTATGGGCCCGTATGGGCAACCCGCAAACATGAAACCACGATGAAATATGTTCCTTCGTCGCATTTCACGTGGCAGGCCTGAAACCCGCAACCTGAAACCTGAAACCTGAAACCTGAAATCTGAAACTTGAAACCTGAAACCTGAAACTTGAAACCCGAAACCTGAAACCTGAAACTTGAAACCTGAAACCTGAAACTTCTTAACCTGCATTCTATTCGTATCTCAACGATTCTATCGGGTCAAGTTTAGCGGCTTTAATTGCGGGGATAATTCCCGAAAGGAGCGCAACAAAGAAACTAAGGGAAACCCCGATTAATATCCACAGCCAGGGGATAACGAAACTGCTTTTTATCAAAAGGGAAACAATGTTACCGATAAGTATTCCCAGTATAATTCCCAACAGCCCGCCAATCTGTCCGATCATCATCGACTCGATAAGGAACTGGTTGCGGATTGTTAACCTGGTTGCTCCAAGCGATTTTCTGACACCAATTTCGCGGGTTCTTTCCGATACAGAAACGAGCATTATATTCATCAGGCCAATTGCAGCTCCAAGAAGTGTGATAATCCCGATTATGATTGCCGCATATTTTATATTTTTTGTGTTTTCAGTAAACATCTGCATTAATTGATCGCTTTTTGAAATATCGAAATCATTTTCCTCATAAAGTTTGTTTTTCCTGATTATTCTGAACAAACCCGTGGCTTCTCCTACTGCAGCTTCCATGTTTTCAGAATTGTATGGAGTTACATTTATTGTGTACGACATTGATGGCCTGGAAAAATACTGACGAGCATTATTTAGAGGCACCAGACATTGACGGTCAGGTGAAAATCCAATCCCAGTCCCTTTTTCTTTTATCACTCCAACAACTTTATAACTACCCGGCCCAACTGAAATTATTTTGCCAATCGGGTCTTCCTTATTTTTAAACAGGTTTTTTGCAATTTCGCTACCGATAACAGCAACATGTGATCCGTAAAAAGCTTCGTGCCTGTTGAAGTTTCTTCCTTTGTCAATTTCATTTCCGGAAGTTATTATATAGTTTTCATCCGTACCGACAACCCTGATGTTTGGATTTGTCTTTTCCGATTTATGTTTTATAGTGGCTCCCCAGGTTGCATTTGTAAATATTGAAACTGTTGCAGGAAATGTATATTCCTCTTTAAAATCAACAGCCTGGCGATATTTGATAGGATCATACTTCTTTGCCCGTCGTACATCATTTCCTATCCGAACATTCATCGAGCGGTTTTTTATGGAGAACGTATTCGACCCCATCATCATCAGTTGATCTGCAAGACTTGTTTCCAGCGCCCTGATTGCTGTAATTATCCCAACCAGCGCCATAATTCCGAATGCAATTATTAGCACCGTCAATATGGTTCTGAGAATATGACTTTTAATTGCTTCAAGAGCAATTCTGATATTTTCAGTTATAACATAATTTTTCATAAATTTTCTTTTTTATGTTTCCAGCGTCGGTGCGACCACAGCCAGTATTCGGGTCTTTCTCTTATTATTTTCTCAAGAGTTCTAACTTGCTTTTCGGTAATTTTATTATCCGTGATTCCGGCAGGATTGGAAAAAAGTTCTGTAAATTCAACTTCATAATAACCCCTGCGAACTTTTTGAATATCCATAAAAACAACTACATGGTTAAATTTCTTAGCAATTTTTTCAGGCCCCGAGTAAAAGGGTGTTTCTCTGTTTAGAAAATTTATCCATAAAGGGTAATTCCTGGGTGGAGTTTGGTCGCACAAAAACCATGTTATTATTTTCTGATCTTTCTTTTCATTTTCAATCACAGTTTTATATATATCGTTCATGGAAACCATTTCGGCAATACCGGCATATTTTTCTCTGATCTTTTTTATCAAGATGTCAAATTTTTTGTTTTGCAGAGGTTTGTAAATTGCAAGAAATTTGTGCCTGACCTTTGTCTGGAAAGCAATTAACCATTCCCAGTTGCCATAATGCCCCGAGGTGAGAACAATGCTTTCCCCCTGCCTGTAATAATTTTCGAAAATCTCCATGTTTTTATATCTGAACCTTTTATTAAGCTGCGACAGACTTAAATCAATTGTTTTTATCGACTCAATAATAAAATCGCAAAAATGGTGGTAAAATCCTTTAGCGATTTTTTTTATTTCCTTTTCGCTTTTTTCCGGAAAAGCATGAATAAGATTATCGTAAACAACCTTTCTTCTGTAACCGGAAATATTGTAAATTATAAAATAGAAAAAATCAGATATAATATACAGAATACAAAATGGCAGCAGTGATATTAATCTGATAATTCCGTAGAGGATATAAAAACCGATGTTGCTCATAGAATTTTATGGTATTATTTGTAACTGTTCACGATTTTAAATTAGTATGATAAATATTGTTATATTGTTAAATTGTTATATTGTTGCTGTTAAACAATTTAACAATTTAGCCATTTAACCCTGAAGACAGACATTCAGCTATTTATACAGATATTCTTAACTGTGAACGATTACGATTTTTTTTATTTTCTTTATCAGATTAAATCCGGTTTTTATAAGAGGAGGAAATTTGTTATGCCTGTAATGCAGATAATGAATTTCTTTTGCTCCAAAACTCTTGTAAAACCGGGCAAGATCAGGATCGTTGGAACCTTCAAAATCGAGTGTAAGATGTGAGTGTGAATTTTCCCTAATAAAACTGTCGATAAGAAAAGGCATAGCGCCTGTTTTTTTAGCAGTTTCGTCGGTAGCCGAGAAAAAAAATATCGTCTTATTTTTGCTGAACACAAAAAAGACTCCTGCACATAATTCATTCTTTTCTGTGTATGCGCCCATGACACTTGCTTTTCTTTTATAGATCAAAAGATGGATGAGTCTTTTCAAAAGCATGTAGTCCTCATCTTTAAGATTTGTCAGGTATTTGACTTTGTTTTTTTTAAAAAGATTTATGATACTTTCGGGATTCACATTTTTCTGGATAAAAATTTTTGTTTTCTCTGCTTTTTTAATATTGCGTTTCACATTTTTTGAATAGCTTGCAAATATCTGGTCGTAGGAGCTTATCAGGTCTAATTCATGGTTTAGCCATGCTGTGGTATATTTTTTATTCTTCGATATTTTATTTAGGGTATTAAAGTTGATTTCAATAAATTTATATTTCGATGGAATTGCATCCAGAAAATTATCAACAATTTTTTCTGTTAAAATCGTTTGTGAGAAAACTCCTAACTGCTGTGTAAAAGGCGGTTGAAAAAGATAACTTATCCCGAATTTTTGTCTGTTTGTAAGAGGCAACACTCTCTCGTAGTCATTTTCCACGAGGGCTTCCCAGTTCTCATTCACCAGATCGAGATACCACGAGTTGGCATATATCATTCCGTTGAATGCTCCGTCGATACACTTGTCCCACTTATCTTTATCAATTTCACTATGCTTAAAGTACCTGATCATTTTTTATCTGCTATCAAATATCATTTTCGTGTAGAAAAGAATGGGACACCAGGGATTATCTGATGATTTCTAAAATATTATCAAAATTCTCCGGATTGCGTCTGGTATCCCAAACCGTTAAGATTTGAATGCGTTTGTCTGTAATTCTATATACCATCCAATGATCTCTAACCAATTTCAATCTAACATTTTCATAATCTGTTCTTTCACCAATACTTGGATAATCTGTTAGCAGTTCGGCTGCTTTATTAAAAAGATTGTTTAATTTTCTAACCATTCTTTGACTTGTTTGTTTGCATCTTCATGAGTTTGAAATTCACCATTTTCAATCTGGGCAATGGCAGTTTCGATTTCTGTTATTTGTCTTTTATTCAATTTTACAACTTTTTCATCAGCAAAATCAATATCAATCAATTTACTTATCTCCATCAAAAGAATAGGGTTATCAGTTTGATTAATGGCGTTTATCAAGTTCGTTTTTATTTCTTGTGTTCTCATTTTTTTATATGTTTATATAATCTTGTGTACAAAGATAGTATTAAATTCCCAAAAACAGCATTTAGGTTTTCCCCCAAAAAAAGAATAATTATGGGAGAAACTATTAATTTTGCAAATAACTTAATGGAAACCTTAATAATATAAAACAATAAATATTTATAAAATGAAAAATGTAGCTATTATTGGAGCAGGGTTGATGACAAAACCAATAGTCGATTATTTTATTGAAGATATCGGTTATAAAGTCATCATGCTGAATCGTACATTCGCAAAAGCCGAAAAAATAATAGGAAATAGACTTATGGGTAAAGCTTTTGAATGGCGTGATAGCAAAACTGAAATACTGGATAATGTAGTTAAGGATGCGGATATTGTTATAAGCATGGTTCCGAAACCTTTGCATATTAAAGTTGCAAAATCATGTTTGAAAAATAAGAAAAACATGATTACATCTGCTTATGAAATTCCTGAATTAATGGCATTAAAGGATGAAGTTGAAAAGCAAGGTATATTAATCCTGAACGAATTAGGAGAAGTTCCCGGTATGGATCATTTTGGCACTCAATTGCTGCTCGAACAAATTAAAAAAGACGGGGGGCGCGTTATCAGTTTATATTCTTATGGCAGTGGAATTCCTGCATTTGAATCTAATAACAATCCTATGGGTTATAAATTTTGTTGGGATCCGAGAACGGTTTTTGTTGCTGCTCAAACAGCCGGCGCTTACCTTATAAAGGGTGAAAAATTTTATGTACCGGGCGACAAGCTATTTGAAAATTTCAGCTATGTTGAAATTGATGGTCTTGGCACTTTTGAAACATACCCAAATAAAGATGTTGAAAAATATATTAAACCTTTTGGTTTAGACGATAATATTTCGTTCTATCGGGGATTATTGCGATACTCAGGATATTGCAATAATATGAATTATATGGAGGCCCTGGGCTTATTTGAAAATGAAAACATCAAAGATTTAAAAAACCAGACATATCGTCAATTTTCTGCTTCTATAATTAATGAAGATTCTTCTGAAAATATTGAACAAAAAACAGCAAAACATTTAGGAATTAACTTCAATTCAGATATTATTCATCGTTTAAAATGGTTGGGATTCTTTAACGAAGAAATAATACCATTAGAAAAAGGAACTAATCTTGATGTTCTTTTGGATAGAATGTTAAAGAGAATGCGGTACGCTCCCGGTGAAAAAGATATGATAATTTTACATATTGAAATCATTGCTGAGTTTGAGGGCGGAAAAAAAGAAAAAAGAATTGCTACAATGGTCGTAAAGGGAGAACCTTTTGGAGAAACTGCAATGTCAAGAGCAGTTGGATTACCTACGGCAATCTCAGCAAGATTGATTGTTGATGGAGAAATAAAAGCAAAAGGACTAAGAATGCCGCCAAATTTACCGGAACTTTACAAACCTGCTTTAGAAGAATTAAAAAAATTCGGTTATGAATTTTCAACAAAGCGGATAATATTAGAATGATTTTGAAACGATTTTTTATTTAAAATATATTATCGTTTTTATACCTAATTTACTCTTCATTTTAAAACAAAAACAGAATAGATTTAAAAAATTTGTATCTTTGTAAAAAAAACAAAATCATGAATGAATTTACAGAAAAAT
>CBDUSJ010000170.1:0-5899 GCA_965369845.1 uncultured bacterium
TATGTTAATGCTGGCGACGATGGTGAAATTTGTGCTGATGGAACAGGCTATCAATTGACCGGTGATGTTGATAATGCAGACGGATTCATCTGGTACACTTTAATAGGCTCAGGCACATTTGACGATAATTTGTCACTTACTCCGATTTATACACCAACCGTAGCCGACTATGAACTCGGTTCGGTTGAACTTTACCTGGCTGCAACAGCAATTCCACCATGTGCAGGTAATGCAACAGATTGTATGATTCTTACATTCCTTGCGTTGCCGGAAGTAATCTGTCCTGATGACATTGCCGTTTGTGAAGATGCAGCAGCATTTGAACTAACAGGCGCTACTCCCGAAGGAGGCACATACTCTGGAACAGGCGTAACAGACGGTTGGTTTGATCCCGCCGTTTCAGGAGTTGGTACTTTTGAAATTACCTACACATATATAGATGGAAACCAATGTACAAACTTCTGCTTATTCTACATAACAGTACATCCGGCGCCTGAAGTTTATGCAGGTGAAGATGGTACATTCTGTCAATATTATCCACTTTGGTTAGCTGATGCAACTGCTGAAAATTATAGCTCGCTCTTATGGACAACCAGTGGCCTTGGCGCTTTTGATTTTCCTGATATACTCAACCCGGTTTATATAGCTGCTCCGGAAGACGCAGGAACAGTAGTTACACTTTGTTTGACAGCACAACCCATTGACCCGTGTACAGTTGCTGCTGTAGATTGTAGAGATATGACAGTAATAGGATTAGCAACAGCCGATGCAGGTGATAATGCTGCGATTTGTGAATACGAAACCTTCACAACAAACGGCTCGGCAACCAATTACTCATCTACTATGTGGACTACCGATGGCGATGGTACTTTCGGAGATGCATCCTTGTTTATCACTGTGTATTTCCCAGGCCCTAATGACATAGCTAACGGAAGCGTTGAACTGTGTCTGACAGCATTTGCAATTGAACCTTGCGATATTAATGCCGTAGATTACATGACTCTTACAATCATTCCAATCCCAGTTATCACATTACAACCTGTTAGTGTTTCCGCACCTTGGGGTGCAGATGTTGACTTTATCGTTGCTGCCGACTTTGCCGATAGTTATCAATGGTTTGGCCCTGAAGGAGAAATCGTTGGTGCAACAGATGCAACCCTGACAATTCCTGATATTACACTGGCTGACGAAGGTGATTATTACTGCAAAGTAACAAATGAATGTGCTACCGTAACCAGTGGTATTGCAACACTCACTGTGGAACAATTGGAACAGATTATTGATTTGCCTGCCGCATTTAATGGATTCTCAACATATCTTGATCTGCTTAATAATGACATTGCAAATGTAGTAGCTCCACTTGGCGTTGATTTGCATGTGCTCGAATTTATTGATAAAGTTTATATACCCGGTGGATCTTCATTTGCTTGGGATGAAAAAAAAGGCGCGAAGGCATTCATGAATAACTTCCCGACTACTCTGTCAGTATTCGGTTATCCAACTCTTGGTTATTCATTAGACCTGCCTGCCGGATGGTCTATCATGCCGGTTTGGAACCAAGGTTTAGTTAATGCTGCTGATGTTTTTGACCCGTTAGGCGCCGATCTCATTGTTGCTTTCAGCCTTGACTATTCAGGAATTTACTGGCCAATAGCCGGAATATACACACTTGAATTCTTAGTTCCCGGATGCTCATATTATATAGCGCTAGCAAATGCCGCAACACTCGACTTTGATGTGCCGATTGTTGATGCTATTGCAGGTTATCAACCTATGCCGGCTAACATAACCACATGGAACAATGTTGAGATAACAGGTAATCAGCATTTATTTGCTGTTACTACTGATGCTCTTTCACAGTTAGAAATTGGCGATGTCATTGGTGCATTCAACCAGTATGGCGAAATTGCAGGTATGGTTGAAGTAGAAAGCATGAATAATCTGGCATTAAGAGTTTACGCTGATAACACTTTTACAAGTAAAACTGACGGATTTGTTAACGGCGATATGATTACCTTCCAGGTATTCCGTCCTTCAACCGGTGAAAAATTCGATGTTTTCGCAATATTCGATACAAAAATGCCGAACACCAATATCTTCGAAAATGAAGGCCTGTCGATGATCACTAACTTCAAACTTGGCGCAACTTCAATCGGTGAAATTGCAGGCGACCTTGAAGTACAAATCTTCCCGAACCCGGCTAAGAACTTTGTTAATATCAATACTAACTTTGAAATTAAAAACATCAAGGTTGTTAATTACGTAGGTCAGGTAGTATTTGACCGTGAAATTGATCAGATGACTTATCAGATTAATACTTCCAACTTCGGTCCCGGTATGTACTTCGTACAAATTGAGACTAATGATGGCTCTGTTATAACCAAAAGACTTGCTGTTAACTAAACTGTAAGTTCTTCATAACAAAAAAAAGGGATCCGAAATGGATCCCTTATTTTTTGGCTAAATATTATTTTGATGTACTACATAAAAAAACCTTATTACCTTATTTTGGTACGAAAATAATAAGATAATAAGGTTTGGTATTAGTCTTTAATTTGTTCACTACTAAGTCCTCAGGATTTCACAAATCCAACAACAATGAGATAACCGGATGTTGGAAAAAAGAGAAATAGTATATAGCTAATTAGTTTGTTTATAGAACATTAAAAAAATAGATTTCTCCCTTCGGTCGAAATGACAGTGTCCTGGTCAAGGGAATGGGGGTAAGAAAAAGGAAGATCGCAAAGCGATCTTTCTTTTTCTTACCCCCCCCCATACCTTTCAAAGCCATGTCATTCCGAAGGAGCGCAGCGACTGAGGAATCTATTTTCCAACACTGTATTTCGCAATTGTAGCTAAAAACTGTCAATTACTCTCAAAATCATTAAAGAGTTATATAGTAGGTTTCATGGATTTATTATAATGTTTGCATTGCAACATTGGAACCTGACTAAATCTTCGACTCCCTAAAGATTATTTTTCGTAGCACCTCAAAATAATATTTCACATCAAATACATATTTTAAACTGATAATTGGCTATTTTTGCCGAGTTTAATTTATATCATTAAAAATATTGATTGTGAAAAAATCGGATTTATTTATTTTATTTTTAGGATTTTCATTTTTTGTTTTTTCTCAATTTTCAAAAGAAACGCTGATAAAAAAACGCGATAGTGTTTATCAGGCTTATAAAGCTCATAAAGACACTATGACAATAAGAACATGGCTCAATGTGATCACCATGAACAAACATCTTGAAACTTTACGAAGCTATGATTCGCTAATAAAAAATGTTTTAGATGAAAATCAGAGAAAGCAAAATTCGGTTCTTTTTGATTTGCAGGATGAAAACGACCAACTAACTAACGATAATGAAATTCTAAAAATTGAAAACTCCGTCCTGCTGGAAAAAATCAGGGAAAATAAAACTTTCATAATAATAATGATTGTTATTTCCGCTATAATCGTATTATCACTTATAGTATTAATTTTTATGATAGTTAGAATAAATTCGAGGCACAGGAAGCAGGAAAAACAAACCAAAGAATATCATACAAAATTATTCGCAGCTAACAAGGCTATTGAAAAATATGATGAAACGGAAAAAAAACTTGCCAGTGAGATAAATAGAATAAACACTGAATTAGGCGAAGAAAAATTAATGTTCGAAAATCAGATAATTGAAGTTAAAAAAGCTTATGAGCTGGAAGTTCGGAAGCGGATGGAAATTGAAGGCGAAGAACATAAATCGGACCATCAACTCAAAAATGAAAATATACAACTGGCCGAAGACTTAACAAAGGCGAAAAATAATTACGAAAACGAGGTAAAAACAAGATTGCATATTGAGGAAGAATTAAAGATTTTACTTGAAAAACTGAAAAAACAATATTTATAATTTAAAATAATTTTATTCTTATGGAAGAAAGCACAAGGTTAAATTCGGAAAAAGCCACGGAATTACTCGATGAAGTAAAAAAGCAATTCGAGATTGAAAGTGAAAAAATCAAACGCATAAAATCAGATATGTATCGCGACAAGGATTTTTCAGTAGGCAAATTTTATTCATATTCAGGGCCAAACTATTACCTTGACCGCAAGGCATTGGTTTTTAATATTTTTATTGCGCCGGTTGGCGACAGCGTAAGTTTTTATAAGAAAGAGGTAGTAAAATATTTTCCTGAATTGGAAAACGTGGAAACTCCTTATGTTATCGATCTTTTTACCGAAACACTGATCAGGACATTAAAAATGGATATCGATTTGTTTATAAATAAATACTCAATTTCCGGCGACGGAGAAGATTATGTTATTGCTGTTGAATATCTCGACAAAGAAGTAGCAATAGATACAGTCTATCTTTTAAGAGATTGGTTCAGGGCGTTAAGCGATGACAGAAGTTTCGATTTTCAGTGTGAATTCCTTAAACTTCAGGAAGATTTTGATAAGACACTTTTTGGCGGCCCTACAATTTACTCATTAATTGAAGCAGGATTAAAAAGAGATATTCCGGTATTTTTTCTTTTTGAAGAGAATCAGTTTCAGTGGGGATATGGCAAAAAGCAACTCAGAGGGAGATCGACAACTGTAAGTACAGATGGCATTAAAGACACTGAATTTACGATGTATAAAGATATGGTGGGCGATTTTCTTATGATGTGCGGATTTCCGACCCCTATTGGAAAAAATTGTTATACCGAAAAAGGAATTGTTGAAGAAGCTGTTGAACTTGGATTCCCTGTGGTTGTAAAACCCGTTGCCGGACATAAAGGCCAGGGTGTTGTTACCGGCATCAAATCGGAGGAAGAAGTTAGAAAAGCATTTCAGAATATTATCGAGATGTCCGAACATGAAGGAATAAATTTTGAAGGAGCAATTGTCCAGCAACAAATTTATGGCACCGATCACCGTTTACTTTCTGTTGGTGGAAAATTCGCTGCCGCCCTCGAAAGAGTGCCTGCTTATGTGGATGGAAACGGGAAAGATACTATCAAAGAACTTATAGCAGTAGAAAATGATAAAGAAATCCGACTCGATAATGCGCGCTCTCCACTGGCTAAAATAAAAATCGATGATGATCTTATTGAATATTTGCAACTACAAGATCTAACCCTCGAATCTGTTCCGGAAGAAGGAAAAAGAATCGTGTTAAGGCGTGTTGCAAATATTTCGGCCGGCGGGGTTTCAATAAATGTTACCGATAATATTCATCCCGATAATATCCGTATGGTTGAAGATATCGCCGGTTATTTTAATGTAAAATGTCTTGGTATTGATGTTCTGGCAGCAGATATTTCAAAACCATGGACCGAAGGGAATTTCGGAATAATTGAAATAAATGCAGGCCCCGGCGTATTTATGCACCTTGCTCCTGCTTACGGTGGTTCGATTGATGTGCCGGGACTTGTTATGAAATCACATTTCCCGAAACCCGAAAATTCCAGAGTTCCTATTATTGCCGGCGCTAACATAACACAACAACTGGCAAACAAACTGAATGAAAAACTACATTCCATTAAAGATGACATCTTTTTTGCCAGCCTGACAAACGAAGGCGTTTATTTTAACGGTCGTTATTTTTATAAAAATCCGGATCACGACCAGAACGTAAAAATTATTCTGAGAAATCCAAAACTCGATATCGCCCTGTTTAGCCATAGTGTGGATGATATTTATGATTTCGGTTTACTTCACCAGGGCGCTGATATGGTGATCCTTGATCATGCCGAACACGCACAGGAAAAAGTATTGAAAGAACAATTATTGGATGGTGGTGTGCTGATTGAAATATTTGACAATGAGATAAAAATAACACAAGCCGGTCAGGAACAAACAATTCCTT
Organism: uncultured bacterium; assembly: GCA_965369845.1. Classification (GTDB taxonomy): domain Bacteria; phylum Bacteroidota; class Bacteroidia; order Bacteroidales; family 4484-276; genus CBDUSJ01. Next base: position 5,844 of record CBDUSJ010000170.1, read on the forward strand.
TGTCGAATGAGGACAATGCTACCGTAAAATTACTTGAGGCTATAAGCCCACATTTG
>CBDUSJ010000171.1:0-5895 GCA_965369845.1 uncultured bacterium
GCGACGTAGGGGCATATTTCACGATTGCGAAGTCGGGTCATTCAATTGTCATTCGGTTGTCATTCAATTGTCATTCGATAGTTGTTTAGCCATTTAACCATTTATATATTTCCCAATTTTCTCCATAAGTTCATTTTTCCTAATGGGTTTTGTAATATAATCGTCGCACCCTGCTTCAAGCGATTTTTCTTTATCACCGTACAACGCATAAGAAGTTTGAGCAATAATGGGAATATCTTTATTTATCTTTTTTATTTGTTTTGTTACTTCATATCCACTTATATCAGTAAGCTGAATATCCATTAAAATCAAATCAATGTTTTTGTTTGACTCAAATATGTTGAGCGCTTCCTTTCCGTTTTTTGCTCTTATCAATTGTACATTTGTTTTTCTCAATACTGCTTTAAAATATATATAAACCAGATCAACATCATCAACAACAAGTATTGTTTTACCTGTCCAGTCAAATTCCAGTTTTTTGGTATCATCAGCAATAACATCAGTAGTTTTTGTTACGGGTATAAAGTGTAAAGTAAAATAAAATGTTGAACCTTTGCCTTCTTCCGATTCCACCCATATTTTTCCGTCGAGAAGTTCAACAAGTCTTTTTGATATGAATAATCCCAGTCCTGTTCCTCCGAACTTGCGTGTGTCCGAATCATCAACCTGGCGAAAGCGTTCAAAAATTATTGATTGTTTATCTTCAGGAATTCCGATACCGGTGTCTTTCACATAAAACTGCAGAAATGAAGTGCCGTTTTCGGTTTCTACCGTATAACCAAATTCAATTATTCCCTTATGTGTAAATTTAAAGGCATTTCCTACAAGATTAATTAATATCTGATTTAATTTTGTTTCATCTGTATAAATAATATCCGATGTTTCGTCTAATTCTTTATAAATTATTAAGTTAATCCGATTGTTTAATATTTTATCATTTTTAATAAAGATTGAATAGATATATTCAAGTGTTTTATTTACTGAAAACTTTTCTTTTACTATCTGAACTTTATCTGTTTCGATAACAGTAATATCAAAAATATCGTTAACGATACTAACCAGGTTATTACCGCTGGTTTTGATGGTATTGGCATAATCTTTTATTTCTTCTTCCGAAAGGTCGAAACCAGCTATCATTTCAGAAAACCCGATCACGGCATTTAGCGGTGTACGCAGTTCATGCGACATAGTATTCAGAAAAACCGATTTCAGTCTGTCGGATTCGGTGGCTTTTTCAAGGGCAAGTTTCAAATCTTTTTCTGCTTTCATACGCTCAATTGAAATACTTATCTGGTCGGAAACAAACTCAAGCATTTCCATATCCGATTCATCGTAGGCATTTTCATCAGTATAACTTTGAATAGCAAGAACGCCTGTAACTTCTCCTTCAATTCTGAGAGGAACGCCGAGCCATATCTTTGATAAGCTCCCTACATGTTCCAACTTACCTTCTTTAACCAGTCTTTTCTTTTTATCTATATCTGCCAGTAAAGGCTTTTTTGTTTTAATCACGTAGCTGGTCAATGTTTTTCTTGCTGGGAAAGAAGTAAACTTATCCTTTTCGTCGACAAAAAATGGCAATGAAATAGTATCGGTTTCTTTGTCATACAATGCAATAAAAAAGTTTGTTGTGTCAATAATTGTTCCGAGTTGGTCTTTTATCAAGATAATTAATTTTTCCAGATTATCAGTTGTGATAACTGCATTGGAGATATTATATAATACTTTTTGGATTTGTTCGGCACGTTTGCGCTCGGTGATGTCGGCGGATGCAATCAAGACTGCTGGTTCATCGTAAGCGGTAAAAGGTATCTTATTCGTCTCGAGGACAGTGATGCTTCCATCGGGATTCTTCATCGTTTCTTCGGGTATAAATTTGGGCTTGCCGTTTTCGATTACCAAACGATCATCAGCAAGCATTGAACGCAATTCATTTTTATCCTCACATAGATCGGCATGAAGCATACCTGTCATTTCTTCGATTGTCGTGCCATAGAAATCGGTTAGTTTCTTGTTAACCAAAACAAATTTGCCATCGAGGTTCTTGGCACAGATGAAAACAGGAACCAGATCCATGACGTCGCGCAACAAGGTTTTACTGAGTCTCAATTCATCTTCTACCTGCTTACGCTCGGTGATGTCTTCTGCTACTTTTAAATAATTGGTAATATTGCCTTGCTTATCAAAAATTGGAGAAATGGAAGCAGCTTCCCAATATAATTCTCCGCTCTTTTTTTTATTATGAAACTCTCCGCTCCATTTTTCACCGGATGAAATTGTATCCCATAATTCTTTATACATTTCATCAGGTAGTTCACCGGATTTCAGAATTCTTGGGTTCTGACCTATAGCTTCTTCGCTTGAATATCTGGTTAAATCAGTAAATTTAGGGTTTACATATTCCAGGTTTCCTTTCAAATCGGTAATAGCAATTACGGAAGGACTTTGTTGCACTGCTGTGGAAAGTTTTCTTAATTCTTCTTCTGCTTTTTTACGTTCGGTGATGTCCACAATAATCCCTCTCAAACCAACAGGTTTATTATCTTTGAGAATTGCACTTGAGTATATTAAAACTGGAAATGTGCTTCCATCTTTTCTCAGGACAGAATATTCAGGATTGCCAACCTCCTTTCCATACAATATATTTTGTATATTCTCTTTTGCCCTGTCTCTATCTTCCGGGATTAACGACTGCAGTACATTAATCCCTTTTTCATATTCCTCTTGAGAATATCCAAAAGAATCAAATGCCTGTTTATTCACAAAAGTGAGATTTCCATAAATATCAATTTCATAAACTATTTGCGGTAAAAGGTTTGCCAAATCTCTGAATTTTTTTTCGCTTTCACGAAGTAATTCTTCTGCCTTCTTTTGTTCGGTGATGTCCACACCAATGCTGAGAACTCTTGATATTTCTCCGTTCTCATCTTTCAGCACAGTATTTTTCCAACTGATCAATCTTTCAGAACCATTTTTGCATAAGATAGGATTTTCATAGGAAGAAACCTCCGGCATCTTTTTGATAACATCCTTGAAAACTAAGGGAATTTTAGAACCATTCTGCTCGGGAATAAACAGGTCAAACCAGTTTTTCCCCAGAACATCTTCTTTTTTATAATCTGTAAGTTCTTCAAAAAATTTATTAAATGATGTAATATTGGCATTCTTATCAAAAGTAATGATAATGGTATTGGCAGTTTCCAGAAGGTTTTCAGAGAATATTTTTTCTTTTAACAATTCTTCTTCTGTTTTTTTTCGCTCGGTGATATCCTGCTGGATAGCTGCTATTTCTACAAGCTCATCTTTTGCATTTTTAATTGCAAATATCCGCGTATCGATTGGATAGATTTCTCCGTTCTTACGCTTGCAATATAATTCTCCTTTCCACTCACCTTTTGTTTTAACCGAAGAGCGGATTTCTTCGGCAATAGCAGTTGTATCTTCAGTTACTATCAGGTTTGCCGGATCTTTATCCATGAGTTCGCTTTGTGTATATCCACTCATTTTTTCAAAAGCAGGGTTAATATAATTTATTTGACCTTCAATGTTTGTCAGGATTATTCCATCACTATCGTTGAGAATGATTTTAGAAATACGAAGATTAATTTGTTCTGCTTTCTTGCGCTCGGTGATATCGCGAATATTGAGGACGATTCCATTTATTGACGGTTTATGAAGATAGTTGGTACCTATAGTTTCTAAATGAACCCAGCCCCCACCTTTTCGCCGATGTCTGTATTCATCCCGGATGGTTACTCCCGGTGTTTTGAGAAGTTTTGAGAGACTTTTCGACATGTGGTCAATATCGTCGGGATGCAGGAATTCAAAACCCGAATGACATATCACCTCTGCCGGGGAGAAACCTGTGATGCGTTCCACGGAATCGCTTACATAAGTTTCTTTTCCGTTCTCGTCAATTATCACAATCACATCATTGGAATTCTTAACAAGGTACTTGAACCGTTCTTCGCCCTCCCGAATGGCTTCCTCTGCTTTATTGCTTTTCTGGTTTTCTTCTGTTTCTTTAATAGCCCGTTTAACCACAGGAACAAGACGTGAGAGTCTGTCTTTAAACACATAATCCGTTGCCCCGGCTTTTAAACAATCAACTGCAAGTTCTTCACCTATTGAGCCTGAAATAAGAATAAGCGGAATATCCGGCGCTATTTGCCGTTGCAGTTTTATAGCAGCCATGCCGTCAAAGGATGGGAGGTAATAATCTGCTAAAATAATATCGGGTTTTTCGGAAAGAGCTTTTTTAAAATCTTTTTCAGTTTCAACTCTTTTCCACTCAAAAATAAAGCCTTCTTTCTTAAGTTCTCTTACCATTAATTCCGCGTCATCAGGGTTGTCTTCAAGAATCAGAATGTTTAATTTCTTTTCTTTCATATTTTTAAAAATTTTCACGCTTAAACTATTTATGCATCTTTCGTCAGACAGAAATACTTAAAATGGTTACAATAAATTAAAACACCAAAAATAAATAATAATCAGTTAAACATATAAATTTATAGCAACATTTCTCTAACTTTAACAATAGATTCAAAAAGACGGTCAATTTCCTGCCTGGTATTGTAAAAGGCAAATGAAGCCCTGATAAATCCGGGAATACCATAAAAATCAGCAAGAGGTTGCGTGCAAAGATGACCTGTTCTTACTGCAATCCCAAACTTATCGATAATAGTACCGGCATCATAAGGATGAATATTTTCGATTAGAAATGACAAAACACTGGCTTTATGCGATGCGTTTCCAAATATTTTTAAACCTTCAAGTTGTAAAAGTTTTTCAGTTGCATAATTCAACAACTCATTTTCGTGCAGGGCAATTTTTTCAATATCCACCGAGGCCATATATTTTATCGCTTCATCAAGTCCTAAAACTCCGGCAACATTTGGAGTTCCCGCTTCAAATTTGTAAGGCAACTCATTATATGTCGTTTTTTCAAAAGTAACTGTGGATATCATTTCACCACCTGTTTGGTAAGGGGGCATTTCTTCAAGCAATTTTTCTTTTCCGTACAGGATACCTATTCCCATAGGCCCATACATTTTGTGTCCTGAAAAGCAGTAAAAATCGCAATCCAGCAATTGGACATCAATTTTTGTATGAGCAACGGCCTGTGCCCCGTCTATCAGAACATAAGCGCCGGCATCGTGAGCTTTCCCGATAATTTCTCTAACAGGATTAATTGTCCCAAGTGTATTTGAAACATGGTTAACCGCAACAAGTTTTGTTTTTTCGTTCAGCATATCTTCAAAAGCTGCCATATCAATTTCGCCGGCAGCGCTGATAGGGATAACCCTGAGGATTGCCCCATAATTCTCACACATTATTTGCCAGGGAACAATATTTGAATGATGTTCCATTAATGAAATGATAACTTCATCGTCTTTGTTAACGAATTTTTTACCAAAAGCAGAAGCAACAAGATTTATTGATTCGGTTGTGCCTTTTGTAAAAATAATTTCCTGACGATTGAGGGTATTAATAAATCTGCAAACAGTGTCTCTTCCTTCTTCGAATTCTTTAGTAGCTTCCTGGCTGAGGAAATGCACGCCACGATGTACATTGCTGTTTATGCTCATATAAAAATCCTCTTCCCGTTTTATCACGGTCTGCGGTTTTTGGGTAGTGGCTGCATTATCGAAATAAACAAGTCTCCTGCCGTAAATATCGCGTTCAAGCAAGGGAAAATCCGTTCTTATTTTTTTAATATCAAAATTCATTTCAGTTTTTTTTTGTTTTAATAAAAGAGTCCGGTCTAAAAAGCCTGTGTGACCTCACCCTAACCCTCTCCTGCAAGGAGAGGGAATCCCCCTTCTCCTTGCAGGAGAAGGGGTTACAAGATGAAAATTTCATTTTTATAAGATCTTATTGTTTTTATACTGGACT
>CBDUSJ010000172.1:0-5878 GCA_965369845.1 uncultured bacterium
TTAGTCATATGAAGCGAAGCAAATCCGTATGGACGGATTCACTTCGTTTCATTAGTCCGTCTGGATGAATGAACGGACCTCTTGCGGTTGTAAGGGTATAAGGCATAACTGTCAAGCTAAAAATTGGAAGTACGCTAATGCGCACTACCATTAAGCCATTATTATCGTTTTACACCAAACTAAAATTTGGTGCTATTTTAATTGAGTGCAATTCTAATTGAGACAGCGCTATACTTCAGTATGGAAATTTGATTGACAATTTATTACAAACCACTTAACTTTAGTCAACTTCTCTTAGCTTGACAGTTATGGGGTATAGGGGAAATACGTGGATAATGTACGGACAAAGCTTTGTAATAAAACTGTCCCTATTACCCTTATACTCCCTATTTCACATACTTTCCAAACTTTCCAAACTTTCCAAACTTTCCATATTTTCTTTATTTCCATTATTTCCTATTTCACAATTAATTATTACTTTTACAAAAAATTTTCTTTCATTTTTAAAAAATCCTTTATTATGAAAAATTTTACCATCATTTTTTATGTTTTGTCGTTATCGGTATCAATTTTACTAAACAGAAACGCTGATGCTCAAAATGCCACCGCAAGTCTTGAAAATATGTCGGCCTGTCCCGGCTCCGAGATACTTGTCGCGATAAACATTACTGATTTTTACGATGTTTGTGCAATCTCATTGTTCATAGGGTACGACACAAGCATGCTGCATTTCGAATCGCTTGAGAATATTAACCCTCAGTTACCCGGAATAAATGCCAATGCCATGACTTCTCCTGTGCCACAGGTTGGGATTACATGGAGCAATCTTAATCCTGCAAATATTTCGGAAGGCACGCTGGCTGATCTCAGATTTACATATTTCGGTGGAATATCACCGCTTACTTTTAACCCGGGGGGGGAAATAGTAAAATCAAATCTTCAGGTTTTAGATGTAACATTTTTTGATGGCAGCGTAACTCCATTAATACAAATAATTGAGCAACCACACGATACAACGGTCCATGAGCCACAAGGCGCTGCCTTCTCAATATCAGTTGATGGCGGAATTTTGTTCCAGTGGCAGTTAAGCAATAACGGGGGGGCGACATTTAATGACCTCAATAATTCCGGGCTTTACCAGGGCGTTTATACAAACACACTTTTTATTAATTCCACAAATTTATTTATGGACGGTTTTTTATACAGATGCCTGATCGCCAACGGTGATTGCGAAGAATATTCCGAACAGGCAAAACTAAGCGTTCTTCCCGAATTGCATTTTTTATCAGTAGAATTACCTGCAGGATGGAGCGGCCTTTCGTTTTATCTTGAGCCGTTAAACAATAAATTACCCGAATTATTTAAGGATATTTTGGATTCGATGGTAATTCTTGTTGATGACTCAAATAATTATTTTTATCCTTTGTATGGAATCAACACCATCGGCACATGGGATAGTCATAAAGGATATGCGGTTAAAATGGATACACCGGTTATTCTAAATATTTCCGGTTATTTGTTATCAGACAAGTCGATAATCCTTGAGGAGGGATGGAATTACCTTCCGGTTTTATGTTCGACAAATATTGATATCAATAATTTACCTTCATCTTTCCTGGAAAAACTGGAGATAGCAAAAGAAATTGCCGGTTGGGAAACATACTGGCCTGATAAATCGGTTTTTTCATTGCAAACACTAATTACCGGGAAAGCCTATATGGTAAAAATGACAGAACAAACAACCCTTGTTTTTCCATAAATTTTTTATTTAAAAACATCAATATTTAATCGATATTTAAAATTAGCCCCTCAGACAAACAAATACCATTGTGAAAGGGTTAACTATTTTTTTTTAAAATTAATTTGTCACAGCTAATCTATAAGCCCCGTTTTTTTTCAGAATTGTCAAATTTCCTTATTATTTGGTGTTTTCTCATTGTTAAACTGCATTTAAGACACAGGAAATCTGAATCTATAAGATAAAATAAAAAGGCAGGTCCACCGGATCTGCCTTTTTGTTTATTACATTTTTACCGTTAGTCTTTCACCGCATCAACAATCGCTTTGAAAGCATTGGGATGATTCATGGCCAGGTCGGCCAGGGTTTTGCGGCTTAACAGAACATCGTTTTTATGAAGTTTCCCCATAAAAACCGAGTAAGACATTCCGTAGGGACGTACTCCTGCATTAATTCTCTGGATCCATAATTTTCTGAAGTTTCTCTTTTTTGTTCTTCTGTCGCGGTAAGCATACTGCTGGCCTCTTTCATAAGCATTTTTAGCCACCGTCCAAACATTCTTTCTTCTCCCGAACTGACCCTTTACTTTTTTGAGGATCTTTTTTCTCTTTGCTTTTGATGCTACTGCATTTACTGATCTTGGCATAATTTTAAAATTTTTGCGTTAGCGTCCCATACTCCGGGAACTTTTCTGCTAATCGCAAGTTACACATTTTGATTAATTACTTAACAAGCATGGTTTTAACATTTTTCGCATCCGCTTTATCGACAATTGCATAATAACCTAAGTTTCTCTTACGCTTTTTCGATTTTTTTGTCAGGATGTGACTTTTGTAAGCATGCTTTCTTCTGATTTTACCAGAGCCAGTAATGGTAAACCTTTTCTTGGCGCTGGATTTCGTCTTCATCTTTGGCATTACTTTAAAAAAAATTAAGTATGAATAATTTATTATTATTTTTTCTTTGACGCTATAATCATGATCATTCGTTTTCCTTCAAGTTTCGGCAGTCTTTCAACTTTTCCGTAATCTTCGAGTTCCTGTGCAAATTTCAGTAAAATTATCTCACCTTTATCTTTATAAATTATCGAACGTCCTTTAAAAAATACATCAACTTTTACTTTTGCACCATCCTGAAGAAATTTTTTCGCATGATTCAATTTAAAATTAAAATCATGGTCATCGGTGTTTGGTCCTAATCTTATTTCCTTTACAACAATTTTCGACGATTTTGCCTTTATTTCTTTTTTCTTTTTCTTTTGTTCGTAAAGAAACTTTTTATAATCAATAACTTTACAAACAGGTGGGTTTGCAGAAGGCGAAATTTCTACCAGGTCAAGACCCTGGTCTTCGGCTATCCCCATTGCTACCCTAATATTGTAAATTCCCTGCTCAACATTATCACCTACAACTCTGACCACCGGAGATCTTATCTCCCTATTTATATTATGAGGATTTTTAATAATTCTTCTATAAGGCCTTCTCCCCGAAAATTTTTTCCTATACGGTGTTGCTATAATTAAGTCTCCTATACTTTTGTTTATAAATAAATTCTTATTAAAACCTATATTGAAAATCCATATGGACAAGTTTAGAAATTAGAAATTCGTTAATCATTATTCGATATTTAACATTTAACTCTTTAACCTTTTCAACTCTTTAACTCTTTAACCCTTCAACTCTTTAACCTTTTCAACTCTTTAACTCTTTAACCTTTTCAACTCTTTAACCCTTCAACTCTTTAACTCTTCAACTCTTTAACCTTTCAACTCTTTAACCTTTCAACTCTTTAACTCTTTAACCCCTTCAACTCTTTAACCTTTCAACTTTTTAACCCATCATCTTATTCACTTCATCATTAATTAATTGGGCGAAGCTATCAACCGAAAAAATACCCATGTCGCCGGCACCCTGTTTTCTGACTGATATAGTATTTTTTTGTTCTTCTTTCTCTCCAACTATCAGCATAAACGGGATTTTTTTCATTTCGGCATCTCTGATCTTCTTGCCTGTTTTTTCGTTTCGGCTGTCAATTTGGGCGCGAATATCGTTATATTTCAGCAATTTCAAAACTTTTTCTGCATATTTTTGATATTTTTCGCTGATAGGTAAAATAATAGCTTGTTCGGGCGCTAACCACAGCGGGAATTTTCCGGCGCAATGCTCGATGAGAATTGCAACAAAACGTTCCATTGAACCGAACGGTGCTCTATGTATCATCACCGGGCGGTGTTTTTCATTATCACTGCCCACGTATTCCATTTCAAATCTATCGGGAAGATTATAATCAACCTGAATAGTTCCAAGCTGCCACTTTCTGCCTAATGCATCTTTTACAATAAAATCCATTTTCGGTCCGTAAAATGCAGCCTCGCCGTATTTTATTACAGTATCCAGATTACTTTCCTTAGCTACTTCAAGTATTGCTTTTTCTGCCTTTTCCCAATTTTCATCACTGCCGATATATTTTTCGTGATCATTGGGATCGCGTAACGATATCTGAGTGATAAAATCCTTAAAGTCGAGAGCTTTGAAAATTTTCATCACGATAGCCATCACACCTTTAAACTCATCTTTCACCTGGTCGGGTGTACAAAAAATATGAGCGTCATCCTGAGTAAATCCTCTAACACGGGTTAAACCATGCAGCTCGCCACTTTGCTCATAACGGTAAACTGTTCCGAATTCGGAAAGGCGTATAGGCAATTCTTTATACGAATGCGGCTTCGAATTATAAATCTCGCAGTGATGCGGGCAATTCATTGGCTTTAGGAAAAATTCCTCTCCTTCCACAGGTGTTGAAATTGGCCTGAAAGATTCCACGCCGTACTTTTGGTAATGACCTGAAATTTTATAAAGCTCAACCCTCCCGATATGTGGCGTTATCACTGGCCTGTAACCCGCTTCTTTCTGCACTTTTTTCAGGAATGTTTCAAGACGTTCACGCAATTCAGCGCCATTAGGGAGCCATAAAGGCAAACCCGAACCAACTTTTTGGGAAAATGTAAATATCTCGAGCTCTTTTCCAATTTTTCTGTGGTCACGTTTTTTTGCTTCCTCAAGAAATTCTAAGTATTCTGTCAGTTCCTTCTTCTTGGGAAAGGCGATGCCGTAAATTCTTGTAAGCTGTTTCCGTTTTTCATCGCCACGCCAGTATGCACCGGCAACGCTTAATAATTTCACAGCCTTTATCGGGCTTGTATCAGGAATATGTGGCCCCTTGCAAAGATCAACAAAATTGCCTGATTCATAAAAAGTGATCTGCCCGTTTTCAAGTTCATTGATTAATTCAAGTTTATATTCGTCGTTTTTTTCTGTAAAATATTTTTTTGCATCGGTTTTGTTAACTTCTTTCCTGATATATTTTTGTTTTTGTCGCGCCAGTTCCAGCATCTTTTTTTCGATTTTTGGCAGGTCGGCATCGGTAATAATACGATCTCCGGTATCAAAATCGTAATAAAAACCGTTTTCGACATTTGGGCCGATTCCAAATTTAGTTCCCGGATAAAGCGCCTCAATAGCTTCAGCCATCAGGTGGGCAGATGAATGCCACATTGTTGCCTTTCCTTCTTCATCGTTCCAGGTAAGTAATTGAACCGTTGAATTGTTTTCGATTGGCCTTGTTGCTTCCCACACTTCGCCGTTCACCTTTGCAACCAGAACATTCCTGGCAAGTCCTTCGCTAATACTTCCGGCAATTTCAAGTCCGCTAACACCCCTTTTATACTGTCGCACCGATTTGTCCGGAAAAGTAATATTTATCATAACCAAATAAATGTCTTTGAAAAATTGGGCGCAAAATTAAAAATATTGCTTAAAACCAACAATAATTATAAAATTAATTTTTTGTGGGTAAATCGAAATTTCCCGGGAAAATTTTTAGTTGAACAGAAAAGGGGGTTAAATGTTGGGGTACAGAAAAATCGGTATAAACTCCGCGGAAATCCCAATAGCGAAGAATGACCCCAGTTGTAAAAAATCCAACGGGATAAAGCGTATCGGGAGTTTAATGGTTAAATGATTAAATGATTAAATGGTTAAATGATTAAATGGCTAAATGGCTAAATGATTAAATGGCTAAATGATTAAATGGCTAAATGATTAAATGGCTAAATGATTAAATGGCTAAATGATTAAATGG
>CBDUSJ010000173.1:0-5841 GCA_965369845.1 uncultured bacterium
CTTTTTCTTAAAATAAATAAGGATTACAAATCCTGAACAGTTCATGTTATAAGTGTTTATACTGACGAAATCAACAGATATTTTTTACAAACCTGATTTCAGGCATTATTTAGCAATTTGATGAAGAAGATAGAAAATCTTTTTTGAGAATCATTTATATATGGTTATCAAAAATAAATTATTAAATTTGAACAAAATTTTAATTCGGTTTTTTTTTAAATACCTTTTGAAACTTGATAAAATGAATACACAAAACATACAAGCAGACAAGTTGAGTCTTATAACATGGATTACTCAATTGCAGGATGTTTCATTGATAAGGAAACTCAAAAATATACAGACGGATAATGTTGAGATTCCTCAGTGGCAAATAGAAGAAGTGAATAAAAGATTGAAAGATTTGGACAAAAATCCGGGAAATGCTATTGATTTTGATAAAACGCTAGATAGGTTAGAAGAAAAGTATGGCCTATAAAATAATTACTACTCCCGAAACAGAAAAGGATATTGAAGAAGCCATTAAATGGTATAAGGATATTCAGATAAGTTTAGCACTAAGTTTTATAAATGAATTACGGGCTGTAAGAAAATATATTCATCAAAACCCAAATAAAATACAAGTTCGATACAATAACATTCGTATTGCTTTTCTGAAAAAATTCCCATACGGAATACATTATAAATTTGAAAAAGACATTATTACAATTGTAGCTGTATTTCACACTTCACAAAATCATGAAAAATGGAAAAACCGTTAAAAATTATTCTTTACCAAAAGAATTCTGCTCTGCTCTTTCGGATTTGTAATCCGAAAGTTTATAACCGGGGATTTGTTATCCTTTTTTCTTAAAACAAATTTGAATGAATTTTACAAAGATTTGCGGAAACAAAAAAATGAGTATCATACATACCGGGAGATCATCTATCTTAATGGATAGTCTAACTGCAAATTTTCCGAATATCTGTAATAAATATGAATTTGGTTTATCAATTCAAGCCGGTAAATCTTTTTTTGCCGATCTTTTTTAATTAAAAAATATAAACCATCAATTTTGGAGAAAACCGGATTTAAAGAAATTGAACTTAAATTACCTACGGATTATTCCGAATCGCAGCTTAATAGAACTGTGTCAATAAAACTGGGAATTCGGAAATTTAGTTTTGATATTATTAAAAAAAGTCTCGATGCAAGGAAAAAAAATAATATTCACTGGAAAATCAGGTTACGGGTTTTTTCTAAAGAGTTAAGAGGTACAGAATTTTATAAGGAAAAAAAACTTAAAATATCTTATAAAAAACGAAACAAAAAAATCGTTGTTGTTGGAAGCGGGCCGGCAGGATTTTTCTCGGCTTACCTGCTTGCGCTTTCAGGTTTTCAGGTAACTATTATCGAAAAGGGGACTGATGTAAACCAAAGGCATAAAGATATTCTTGATTTTGAATCCAAGGGTTTATTTAAAAACCATTCCAATTATTGTTGTGGCGAAGGAGGTGCAGGCACATTTTCAGATGGAAAGTTAACATCGCGAACAAAAAACATCACTGTTGAAAAACAATTTATCCTGGATAATTTTATTGATTCAGGAGCGCCGCAGGAAATAAGATATCTATCTAAGCCTCATATCGGCAGCGATAATTTGCGGAAAGTTGTGTTGAACCTCAGGAAGAAATTCGAAAACGCCGGCGGCATTTTGGTTTTTAATTCAACTGTCGGAAATTTCACAATTCACAAAAACAATAAAATATCGGTTCATACTGCCGAAAAAAATTATGAAGCCGACTTCCTGATTTTTGCACCCGGACATTCAAATTATGATACTTTCCGCCTTCTTTATGATAAAAGAATTAATTTCAGAATAAAGCCGTTTGCAATAGGCGTCAGAGTGGAACATCCGCAGGAACTCATTAATATAGCGCAGTGGAATGTGCCAAAGCTAAACGGTGTAAAAGCTGCCGATTACAAGCTGACCTACACTGCATCTAACGGAATTCCGGTATATTCATTTTGCATGTGTCCGGGTGGCAAAGTGGTTCAGGCTTCACCCAAAAAGGGACTGAACATTGTTAACGGTGTGTCGAATTATTCAAGAAATTCACCTTTCGCTAATTCTGCTATTGTTGCAGGCCTCGATATAAGAAAAATTTTAAAAAAGGAAACCGGTTTTTTTCAAGCAATCGACTGGCTCGAATCACTCGAAAAAAAAGTGTTTGATTTGACAAATAGTTTTTCTGTACCGGGAAATATTATCGGTAATTTCGTAAATGATAATGCTTGTTCAGACTTTCCAAAAAACAGTTATTGTCCGGGTATTTTTCCTTATGATTTTAAAAATTTGTTTCCTCCTGAAATTATCCTGGCTCTAAAAGAAGGATTTAATAATTTTTCAAGAAAGATAAAAGGCTTCGAAACCGGGATTATGATGGGACTTGAAAGCAAGACATCATCGCCGGTTCAGGTTATCAGAGATGAGTTCGGAAGATGCGAAGGATTTGGAAATGTTTTTATAATCGGCGAAGGAAGCGGTTACACGGGAGGAATCATTAGCTCCGCCGTCGATGGGATAAAAGCAGCTATCGGTATAATAAAAGCGTTTTAGAATAAAATGAAGAAAAAATCGGGATTCATCCTTCTGTAATCTCTACCAAATTTCACAACACAATAATTAATCTTATATTTGTGGTCGCAAAAAAAATCAGGAAAGAAACTAAAATCAATAAAATTGTTTTATCGGGAGGGAGCTTTCAGAATTCCATATTGCTTGAAAAAGCTGAAATTCTTTTAAGCGAAAACGGATTTGAGGTTTATTCGCAAAAAAAAAGTTCCATCCAATGATGGTTGGATTGTACTTGGCAATTAGCTATCGCAGCAAAAAGGAGAAGTTAAAAATGTGTTTAAGTGTTCCGGCAAAAGTAATTTCGATTAAAAACGACACTGCCGAAGTATCGGCTGGCGGCATCATTCTGAATGCAAATCTCAGTTTGGTTGAAGATGTAAAAACCGGCGATTACATATTGCTGCATACCGGTTTTGCCTTGCAAAAGATAGATCCCTGGTAAGCTGAGGAAACTCTCAGATTATTCAATGAATTTGAAACACTAAATAAAAAATTAGACGAAGAAGAAAAACAAATTGAATTATGACAACAGAAAATAAAGATATTCGCTGGAAACAACGATTTCAACATTACGAAAAGGCTTACAAGCTTTTAGAAAGAACGTTGAAAATTGAAAACCTCTCCGAGGCGGAACGCGGAGGACTAATTCAGTTTTATGAAATGACATTTGAATTAGCCTGGAAATTAATGAAAGACTATTTGGAAAATGAAGGATATAATATTAGAAGCCCGCGTGATACTATCAAACAGGCGCTACAGGCGGAAGTTATTGAAAATGGTTATGTATGGATTGATGCATTGGAAGACAGGAATCTTACTTTACATACTTATGATGAAGAAATAGCTAACGAAGTAGCAGGGAAAATAAAAAATCAATATTTTCCTATATTAAAGGAATTTTATATTTTTATCAAGAAAGCTTAAACTAATGAATTACGGACTAAAACAAAGAGATATTTTAAATATATTAAAAGCTCTTGAGCAGTTTCCTAAAATTGAGCAGGCTATTATTTTCGGCTCACGGGCAAAGGGCAATTACAAAAAAGGGTCTGACATTGACCTGGCAATAAGGGGAAAAAATGTAAAATATGAAACTGTAACCCGGTTGCGATGGTCGCTGAATGAAGAATACCCGATTCCTTATTTCTCTGATATTGTACATTATGAAAACATCAAAAACAAGGAATTAATTGAATATATCGACCGCGTTGGAGAAACGATTTATAAAATAAAACTGTAACCGTGAACGGTTTGAAATTAGAAATTAGAACTTAGAAATTGAAAATTTGTCCCGAAAGTTTTCGCGATGAAATTCTGTAATTACGCCACTTAATTATTAATAATGAGTGTAGTAAAACATAAATTTCCAAACTTGTCCGTATGGATTTCAGTGTTCTGTGAACAGTTAGTTAAAATTGAATCCGTAGAATTTTTAGTCAAAACATTTATCCTATTTTATCAAAACCGGTATAATCAGTAAGAACGGCCGGTATTTTAATTCCATCCTCTGTCTGATTATTTTCTAACAGAGCGGCAACAATTCTTGGCAACGCAAGAGCGCTTCCGTTCAGAGTATGCGCAAGTGTGGTTTTGCCGCTTTTATTTTTATATCTTAATTTCATCCTGTTGGTCTGGAAACTCTCAAAATTGGACACCGAGCTTACTTCGAGCCACTTCTTTTGTGCAGCGGAAAACACTTCAAAATCATAAGTCAGGGCAGACGTAAAACTCAAATCACCGCCACACAATCTGACAATCCTGAAAGGAAGCTTGAGCTTTACAAGAAGGGAAGCAACGTAGTCTTTCATTTCTTCCAGTGCCTGATACGAATTTTCCGGCTTTTGTATCTGAACAACCTCAACTTTATCGAACTGGTGCAGCCTGTTAAGGCCTCTAACATCTTTTCCGTACGAACCTGCCTCGCGCCGAAAACAGCTTGAATACGCCACAATTTTTACCGGAAAATCGTCTTCTTTCAAAATAACGTTACGATAAATATTTGTAAGCGGCACCTCGGCAGTCGGGATAAGGTAAAAATTATCTACCGGAACATCATACATCTGGCCGTCTTTATCGGGGAGCTGGCCTGTGCTGTAAGCCGAGGCTTCGTTAACAAGCAAGGGAGGCTGATATTCTACATAACCGGCATTTGTTCCCTCATCGAGAAAAAAATTAATTAAAGCTCTCTGAAGTTTTGCGCCGGCGCCTTTGTAAAACGGAAATCCGGCGCCGGTAACCTTACTTCCCAAATCGAAATTAATTATATCATATTTTGAAGCAAGTTCCCAGTGTGGCAGTGCATTTTTTGGCAATTCGGGAATACTGCCATTTTCGAAGATAAGCTCATTATCCTCTGCAGTTTTTCCCGTTGGAACTGACGGATGCGGAAGGTTCGGCAGAAGAATAAGCTTTTGATTAAATTCTCCGGTTATTATTTCAAGCTCTTCTACCAACTTTTTCGATAGCTGCTTTAGTTCTACCGAACGATTTTTCATTTCATTTGCTTCTTCCCCCCTACCCTGCTTAAAAAACATGCCGATATTTTTGGCTATCTTATTTGCCTCAGCAAAATATTCATCCAGATTTTTCCGGGTCTGTCGCCTGTTATCATCCAATTCGATTAATTGCCGCACTGTTTTTTCAGCATCAAAATTTTTAACTTTCAAACGGTTGATAACTTCGCCGGGTTTTTCCCTGATAAAACCTATTTGTAACATTTTAACATTTTTAGTTTCTTTATACAAAAAATCTCCTGTTCGTTTGAAGCAGGAGATTTCATAAGGTTTTTAAAAAATTGGTCGATATTAGCTTTCTACTGCAATTTTTTGAAGCGGCATTATAGAAACATAAGATTTATTGTTTCTTTTCTTTCTGAATTCTACAGTGCCATCGATCAGGGCAAATAGCGTGTGGTCTTTTCCCAACCCGACATTTAAACCGGGATTATGAGCCGTACCCCTCTGCCGTATAATAATATTACCTGCAGTTGCAAACTGCCCGCCGTAAATTTTTACACCTAAACGTTTGCTGTGAGATTCACGACCGTTTTGTGAACTACCAGCGCCTTTTTTATGAGCCATAATTTATGAAGTTTTTAACGTTTTTACTCTTGATTTTCTATGTCAGCATCGTGTGTTTCAACTATTATTTCAGCATCAGGGGATTCAATAATGTTCTGTATCTGAATTTTGCTTAAATACTGACGATGACCATTTGATACCTGGTA
>CBDUSJ010000174.1:0-5838 GCA_965369845.1 uncultured bacterium
AAAAAGAAAAAACAGAAATTTAATTACAAAGAATTCTGCGAAAAATTATTCGGGCAAATATCAAAAACCGTTGAGTCTGTACAAATTAAAAAGATCGACATCCAACAAGGAAATTTAAAAATTTCAGATGTAAACAATAACCCGTCTTATAACATCAGCGATCTTAACCTGACGCTTCTGAATTTTCTTTTAGATTCATCGGATTATAAAAAACGAAGCGGGCTTTTGTTCCTTGATGACCTGGTTCTTGAGCTTGGCAAACAGGAATTATCCGTTCATAATTCGGGGCATTTACTGAAATTTGACAGGCTCAAACTGGATACGCGTTCTTCTGAATTTGTCATTGATAATCTTTCGGTATCTCCTGAAAAAACAAATTTAAAAGAAAAAACAAAAATCAAATTTTCTACTCCGTCTTTTATAATAAAAGGTATTGATTTTAAAAAAGACCTTGTTGAACGAAAAATCAGACTTAAAGAAATTAGAATTTTTAAAACGGACATTGACCTGGAAATTTTTCCCGGCGACGTACATAAAAAAAGTAAATTTAACATCAAAGATTTGCCCTCTGCTATTCCTGAATTTCTTCATGATTTGTCGGTAAAAAATTTTTTCATAGATATTGTCAGTTTAAATGTTGATAAAGGAAAAGGTGTTTTTAAAAACCAAATATATTGTGAACAAACTAATCTTGTCCTAAGTGATTTTTTACTCGATCCCGAATCGGCAAACGATGAAAATCGCTTTTTGTATTCAGCAGGGATTAATCTTGAAGTCAGTAAATTTTCACTAAAGTTGCCTGATAGTCTGCATATTTTATCATTTAAAAATGTTTCTGTCAATTCTGATGATTCAACATTTTCTATCTCCGGTTTCAGTCTTGATACTCCAGGATATTCTTTCAATAAATTTCCGATTGACAAGAATATTATTAATGCTGAATTTGATAAAATATCCGCAACGGGTTTGAATTTCAGTAAATTGTATCATGATAATTCAATTTTTATTGATAATTTTTTGATAGAAAATCCGGGCTGTAATTTTTACCGGAATATCAGGCAGCAACGAAAAAAGATAAAAAAAGACAGACATTCTAAAAAAATATTTTCAGGGGAATTACTGATAAAAAATCTAATCCTGAAAGATGGATGTTTCGGATATTTTATTCAGGGCCACTCTGTTGATAATGCAACACAGCTTAAAGGTCTGAATTTTCAGGCATTGAATTTTAGATTTGATGATGAAGTGCATGAAAATATTTTTGATGCCGATACATTTTTATTAAAAATCGCTGAAATAAAAGGGGTTTTAGATGATAGCCTGCACAGCTTCAAATTGGAAAACCTGATAACTTCTGTGGCAGATTCATCTATTTTAATAGAAAATATTATAATTAATCCGAAAGAATTTTCAGCGATAAAAAAAGAGGGAGGCTTTACTCTAAATTTACCAAAAGTTGCTTTAACAGGAATACCCGTTAAATATTTTTTAAAGAAGAAGAAACTGAAGGTGGAAGAGTTTTCTTTTGATCAACCTCATGTCAAAATTATCCTTGCTCCCGGAAAAAAACAGCACAAGAAAATAAAAATTGATGAAAATAAAATCAAAACTAATGTTTGTAAAATTTTAAGATCACTCGAAATTGAGAAGCTAAATGTAAACAACGCCTCAATTGACTTTTTCAGCAGCACAACATTTAACTCCAAATTGTTTTCAATTCCCCTGCTAAATATCGAAATAGATAATTTTTTCATCGATTCCCTGACGAAGATGCAGGAGGATAATTTTTTGTTTTCAGAAGATATTAATGTCAAAGCAAAAAATATTTCCAGTATTTCAAAAGCAAAAAAGCAGTCGTTGTTACTTGGTAATTTTGAATTGTCATCAAAAGATAAATTATTATCGGTCGAAAATCTGACATTCAAAAACGGGGACGGCCGGTTGAATTTCCCCGGCGCCGAACCGGAAAATTCATTCGACCTTAATCTCAACCGTTTTGCTTTTGAAGGCTTGGACTTCTTCAGCCTTTTTGTTGATAATAAATTTTTTACAGAGAAAATAATAATCAATAAACCGACAACAAACGTTAAAAGTTATAATTCCGAAAAAAATAAAAAGAAACCTTCATCCGAAAAATTCGACCTGTATAAAAAATTATCAAAACATCTGTTTTCGGTTAATGTAAATGAAATTAGCATTGTCGGGGCATCAATCAATTATGAACAGCATAAAAACGGGTCATGGAAAAAATATCTTGTGGATGACGCCGGGCTGGATATGAAAAATTTCAGGATAGATTCTGCAAGCAGAATTTTTGAAAATAATTTTTTGTATGCCGGCGATTGTAATCTTAACATAGGAAGTTATTCGCTTGTTTCCAGCGATAGCCTTTATGATTTTGGGTTAACGGGCTTCAATTTTACAAGCATTGATTCTTTTCTTGTAATCGACTCTGTTTATCTAACGCCAAAACTTAATGAGAAAGATTTTGCAAAAAAGGTAGGTTATCAAACCGATTGTTTCAACTTCTTTATGAAAAATATTAAAGCAGAAAATATTCATTTCCATGAACTTTATTACGACCGAAAATTTTGGCTCGACAAGCTTGTTATTGACACAATTATGGCTAATGATTATCGTGACAAACGATATCCTATGCCGCCTCATCATTTCCCGAAACTCCCGGCAACAGCTTTACACAATCTTCCTTTTATACTTCAGCTTGACACTTTTTGTGTTGAAAATGGTTTTATGCAATATCACGAACATGTTGAACCTGCCTTGCAAGCCGGTAAAATCTGGTTTGAAAATATTAATATTGAAGGAAGAAATATTACAAATGACCCCGAAATGATCAGGAAAAATAAATATTTGGAATTTTCTGCCGGCTCCGAAATTTTGGGTAAAGGCCGGGTTGATATATTTGTGAAATTCGACCTTACTTCAGAGGTTGATAGTTTCCTGCTTACAGGTTACCTCAACCAAATGGATTTAACAAGTTTTAATGATTTTATCGAACATGTTGCTTTTATAAAAGTTAAAAAAGGAATTAATAACAAATTACAATTCCGGTTTGCTGCAAATAATGATTTTTCAAAGGGAGAAATGGATTTCAGGTATAAAAATCTGAAAGTGCGGCTTGTTGATAAAATAAGTTTAAAAGACGGGGGAATAGGCGAATCTATTGCTTCCTTCATAGCAAATACTTTTATTGTAAGAACTAATAATCCTAAACATTTGATGTTTAAAAGAGATGGTGAAATATTTTTTGAAAGGGATAAACACAAATCTTTCTTTAACTATTTTGCGAAGTCTGTTTTAAGTGGGGTAAAAAGTACGGTCAGAGGCGGTAACGAGGAAAAACAGGAAAAACGTAAAAAACGCCGCCTCAAAAAACAATTAGAAAAAGAGAGTAAAAACAAAGGTAACTGATAAATAATGGAGAAATGATAAAAGGTAAATTGAAATGATGGAATATTGGAATATCCATACGGACTTCTTTCAGTCGTTGGAAAAATGGCAGGAACAACCCACCGTTCCATCATTCCATCATTTTCAATAAAAACACTTTGCTCATTAAAATAACAGTAGAACCATAAATATTAAATTAGTAAATTAATATTGTTGAATTTGGGGAGGTGTGGGGAATAAAGAGTAGGTGAAATAATTTTGTAACTATTGAAAGTGCCATTGCCTAAAGATATTATCACATACTCAATTCCCAATTTCTAATTTCCAATTTCTAAACTTGTCCGCCCGTACGGGTGGATGGATTTCTTACTTCTTACTACCCACTTGTTGTTCTTAACATTTTCATCAGTTCTTCGGGCTTAAAAGGCTTGCTTATATAATTATCCATTCCCTCTGCAATCAATTTCTCGCGTTCACCTTTGAGGGCCATGGCTGTCATAGCAATTATATTAATTCTTTTAGAAGCATCGGTAATTTTTTCAAATTCCCTTATTTTATGTGTTGCCTCAACACCATCCATTACCGGCATAAGAACATCCATTAAAATAAGATCGTATTTATTCTTCTTGAATTTTTCAAAAGCAATTTTGCCGTTTTCCGCCACATCAACATGATGGCCAAGTTTTTTCAGGTTAAAAAGCGCCACTTTCTGATTGATCACGTTGTCTTCAACAAGGAGGATATTTAAGATATTTTTTGTCTTTTGTTCCATTTCAAATTTTTCTTCCATCTCTTTAGGCGTACCTTCACTTTTCTCGAACTCGGCGGTGAACCAAAATTTTGAACCAACGCCTTCTTCACTTTCAACACCTATTTCACCATTCATCATCTTAGAAAGATTTTTAGAAATGGCAAGTCCTAAACCCGTTCCGCCGTATTTTCTTGACGTTGAACTTTCTGTTTGTGAAAACACTTTAAAAAGCCGGCTTTTTCCTTCTTCCGAAATTCCGATACCTGTATCGATAACGCGGAACATAAGCTTAACGTGTTTATTCCTGCTACTGCGTTTTATGTTTTTCTGTTGAAGCTTATTTATTTTTAATGTAATGATCCCCGAAGGAGTAAACTTTATAGCATTATTGATCAGGTTGATAATAATCTGTTTAAGACGAAGCGGATCGCCTTTAATAAATTTTGGAACCGAACGTTGAATATTAGTGATCATGTTCAGTCGTTTTTCTTTTGCCTTCAGGCTTAACAACCTTATGATGTCATCAATTTCTTTATAAAGATTAAAGGTAATATTTTCGAGCTTAACCTGGCCTGATTCAATTTTTGAAAAATCTAAAATATCATTGATAATGGAAAGAAGATTATTTCCTGAAATATTAATAATTTCAAGATATTCCTGCTGTTCCTTTGCAAGCTTAGTATCTTTCATGATATTTACCATACCGATGATACCATTCAACGGGGTACGTATTTCGTGCGACATACTGGCAAGAAACAGCGATTTTGTGTGAGTTGCCATTTCAGCTTTATCCTTTGCAATTTTCAACTCGTCATTCATTCGTTCAAGCTCTCTTTTCTGTTTGTACATATCGAGAAATACTTTCACTTTGCCTCTTAATATCTCCGGTACGATAGGTTTGGAAATAAAATCATAAGCTCCCGTTTCGATGCCTTTAATTATATAAAAATCATCCTTGTAAATAGCTGACACAAAAATAACCGGCAGATACTTTGTGCGTTCTTCCTGACGCATCAACTCCACAGTTTCATACCCGTCCATTTCGGGCATTTGAATATCGATGATTGCAAGAGCGAAATCGTGAAGGAGAGTATTGACCAGCGCCTCATTCCCCGAAAATGCCCGTATCATTTCGACGTTAAAGTCGCCTAAAAGTTTTTCAAGCGCAACAAGGTTTTCTTCTCTATCATCAACTATCAGTATTTTCGGTTTATCGTTCATGAGAATTCTATTTCTTTTTAATGCCTTTCAAATGTTTTTACCAGAACATCTTTAAGTTCATCAGGACGAAACGGCTTGCTTATGTACGCATCCATTCCCTGAGATAAAAATTTTTCACGGTCTCCTTTCAAAGCGTTTGCAGTCATGGCAATTATCGGAACACCTTTCTTTATTGTTTGATCGTCTTGTATTATTTTTATCAGCCTGGTAGATTCAATTCCATCCATTACCGGCATCATAATATCCATAAGAACGATGTCGTACAGATTTTTTTTGAATAGTTCAACTGCCTCTTTTCCATTGTTGGCAACATCAACCTTATGTCCCATATTATGAAGATTTACAAGCGCTACACGCTGGTTTATCATATTATCTTCGGCAAGAAGTATTTTAAGTTTTCTTTTAGTTCTACTTTGGTAAATCAACTCATTCAGTTTTATAATATCTCATAATAT
>CBDUSJ010000175.1:0-5836 GCA_965369845.1 uncultured bacterium
TATTGTTACATTGTTACATTGTTACATTGTTATATTGTTATATTGTTATATTGTTATATTGTTGTGGCATAACCATTTAACCATTTAACCATTTAACAATTTAGCCATTTAAACATACTACAGTTTTCGCGAGTTCCGGTTTAACATGTTTGATAATTTTTTTGCGTTATTTTAAAAAATGTGCTGTTTCTTTGGTGATGGATAAATATGTTTTTTTACTTTTGCAGGCCAAAAAATTGATGGCGAGATAGCTCAGAAGGTTAGAGCGTCGGATTCATAACCCGGAGGTCGCGGGTTCAATTCCCGCTCTCGCTACCAGGCACATAGTTTAAAAGCCTGATTATTATTTATAGTCAGGCTTTTTTAATTCTAAAAAAAGTTTTCACATTTCTGGTTTTTGAAAATTGCAATTTCTCATGTCGGGAATCCCGAAAAGGTAGGACAGGGACAGGCAGTCCAACAAATGGCAATATTAACGCAGATGTCGATGAATAATCCTACCTGATTGTTATGGCAAGTTAATTATTCTTTCATTAAAAATAAAATCGCAATAATAATCCAGAATCAGTAGTAATATAGTCTTGTTTATTATCCTCATCATTGTATTGGCTATATTTTGTATTCAAGTACATATACTTTAATCCAATTTCACCGCCAATGCTGAAATGTTGTCCGAAAAAGAATTCGGCCCCAATTGCCGGCCCAATTGAAAATCTATCAATTTTCTCTGTTTGTTTATTTCCACTATTCCATTCGTAATATTCATTGGAAATATTTGCATATTCGAATCTTAATCCTCCGTAAATATTTGTTTTCCCTCGTTGATACATTCCAAATCCACCAATGCCAAAATGGATACTTTTATCTTTCAATTCTTTATCTTTATCATTTATATAGTTAAAACCGACTTCAGGTTCTAATCTAAAATTTTTAGTTGGGGTTATTGTAAAAATAATCTTATTTGCGGGCGCGGTCACAATATCCATATTGATATCTATTAATTTAAACTGCTCGATATGCATTCCCAGTCCAAATACTTTTAATTTTGGAGTATTTTCCATTTCCTGTCCAAATATCTGAGAGTTTGAGAACAACAGCCCTGTAGTTACAATCAAAAAAACAAGATGTTTTTGTTTCATAATTATTTGTTTTTAAGTTATCTATGAGTCTGGTATAAAAAGCCGCGAATGCGCGAATTATTAAATTTATTTCTACTGATTATCTGTAATATACGATATGAAAAATATCATTCTGAACCTTTTTAGACTGGACTCATCTATTAATGATTAATTATTTTACTTGTCAATCTTTTAATTTGTCATAACAGTCTGGGTAAAAGAGTGGCAGGATTTTACGCACTTTCTTATCAGGCCGATATGCTGTTTATTAAAGTACAAATTTATCAAATTTTGTACATTCACCGTCATGATTTTTAGCTTCTGTTACCTTTCTTTAAATTTTAATATATGAGTCAAGAATAAAAATTCGTTTAATGAGTAATTGTACAAAAATAGCAAAAATATACTTTCTGATAAAAAACCTATTAAATAACTCATTAGACGACTAAATGAATATTTTACTCTTTTTAGACCGGATTCATTATTGAACCACAATAATCTGCAATCTTGGATTTACCCGGTTAATTGAGTATGGAAGAATGGCAGTATTGTCGATATATAGAATTTCGAGTGAATGTATGTTCTCGATGCTCTCCGGAATGTACAGCATAGGGCCGCTTTTAGCAACATTTAATTCAATAAGAGAGGTTAAGTTACCAATTGTTTCGGGTATCGGGATATTAATCTGGTTTTTGCCGATTTCGAAATACTGAAGGCTCTCCATGTTTCCGATTTCCACAGGCAGGCTTGTGAGTTTGTTCTCGTTCAGGTACAGGAACTTTAGGTTTTTTAAATTTCCAATTTCAGCAGGTATCTCCTTTAACTGATTATATTTCAGATCAAGCTTTTCAAGATTTTGTAAATTTCCAATTTCAGGAGGCAAGCTATCAAGTTTATTGAATTTTAAGGACAACTCCTCTAGATTTTGCAGGTTTCCGATTTCCGGAGGCAAAGTCTTTATTCGGTTGCTGCTAACGATAAGTTTTTTCAGATTCCTTAATTTACCTATCTCAGGTGGCAGGGTTTTAAGTTTATTATTGAAAAGATATAGTTTTTCAAGATTCTTCAAGTCGCCGATTTCCGGTGGTAATTCTGTAAAATTACAATTGCTTAATTTTAGCTTTTTCACATATTCGGGGTTTGCCAAGGCTTTCTCGAGTCGTTTTGCCGAATTGCAACCGATTAAAGTTATACAGAAAAATGCAAGTATGCTGAGTTTGTAAAATAATTTCATCATATTGAAAGTTTTTATTTTAACACATCAAGTTTAGCGCAAAGCTAATAAATTAATTGTAACTACTCATCCGATTAAAAAAAAAAAGTCGATGTTAACAATATGCTTCTTTTATTAACTCTGATTTTTAACTTTTTATTCGGGATATTGGAAAATCATACTTTATTAACAATTGTGGAAAAAAGTTGAATAAAATCATTGTTAATAATTTGTAAACATGCCTTTTATAATACTATTTTTGCAAAAAAAAATCAATAGTCAATACCTGAGGAATTTACGATAGAAACACTAAATAATAAAATTCAATTGCTTAATCCTTCAAATCGATCAATTGGAAGCGGAGAATATAAAAATATTATAGATTGAAGTAGAAAACACAAGGCTCAAGAAAAAAAACAAGCAATTAAAAGAATACTATATCTCTTATAATATCCCAAATTGTACTGAACGGATTACAATAATTAAACCTATACGAACTTATAAAATCAGGTAGTAACATCAGAAAGAACATTGTAGATGTTTAATTTTTTTTAATAAAATTATGAATCCTCTACGAGGATTTGATTTGCTGTTGTGCCTATCGTATTACAATAATAAAACCTTTACGAGGTTACGAAATTATGAATCCTCTACGAGGATTAGACTTGCTGTTGTGCTGAACGGATTTACAAGAATAAAACCTATACGAGCTTATGAAATCAGGTAGTAACATCAGAAAAAACATTGTAGATGTTTAATTATTGTAGATATTTAATTATTGTAAATTCAACACGTATCAGAAAAAACATCGTAGATGTTTAATTATTGAAGTTAATTATTGTAAATTTTGAACACAAAAGATAAGCTAATTTACGGCATCCGTCCTGTCATCGAAAGCATCAAGGCAAGAAAAGAAATTGACAAAGTCTTTATCCGGAAAGACCTGAAAGGCGAATTATTACATGAGCTTTATGCATTGTTGAAAGATGGTGAAATTCCGTACCAACATGTTCCCATCGAAAAATTGAACAGGCTTACCCGAAAAAATCATCAGGGGGTAATATGTTACATTTCCGAAATAGAATATCAACCCATCGAAGAAATTATTCCGGCAATTTTTGAAAAAGGAGAAACGCCACTTATCCTGGTTCTCGACCGTATAACCGACGTCAGGAATTTCGGGTCTATTGCCCGTACTGCCGAATGTGCAGGCGTTCATGTTATTTTGATTCCATCGCAAGGCTCGGCAGCAATAAATTCCGATGCTCTGAAAACCTCCGCAGGGGCATTGAACAGAATCCCTGTTTCCAGAACAAAAAACCTAAAAAAAACACTCGATTTTCTTAAGAACAGTGGACTTCAAATTATCGCAACTTCCGAAAAAGGCGAAAAATATTATAACGAAATAAATCTCACCGGCCCCACAGCATTTTTAATGGGGTCGGAAGAAAACGGTGTTTCTGATGCATATTTAAAAAAAGCGGATGAAATTGTTAAAATCCCAATACTTGGCAAAATTGAATCATTAAATGTTTCTGTTGCAACCGGAGTTATTATTTATGAGGCTGTAAGGCAGAGAAATAGAGAAATCGGAAAGTTGAAAGTTGAAATAAATAGAACACGGATGACACAGCCTGCCCCGAAAACCCGGGGGATTTAACAGATTTTCACAGATATATTATCCGTGATTATCAGTGCAATCAGTGTTATCCGCGTTCCTATAAAATCGTTTCTATTTGTATTGCTTTATTTAATAATAAACTTATTACTTTTGCCTGCTCTGAAAAATAATTAAATGTACAATATTCAAAATACAATATTTTTATAATTATCAATAAAAAAGGAAATAAGATATGAAAACTGATTTAAGTAATTTAAAACCGGAAGGGCTATGGAAAAATTTTGAAAAACTCACCGAGATACCAAGACCTTCGAAAAATGAAGAAAAGATCACCCTGTTCATGAAAGAGTTTGGTGAAAACCTCGGACTTGATACAACTGTTGACAGTGTTGGCAATGTAATTATCAAAAAGCCGGCTACACCGGGTATGGAAGACAGAAAAGGAATAATTCTTCAGGGACACATTGATATGGTGCCACAAGCAAACAGCGACAAGGATTTTAATTTTGAAACCGACCCGATTGAAGCATTCGTTGATGGCGAGTGGGTTACAGCAAACGGCACTACCTTAGGCGCTGACAACGGAATGGGTGTTGCAGCGACAATGGCAATTCTTGAATCAAAGGATATTCCCCATGGTCAGATTGAGGCTCTTTTTACTGTTGATGAAGAAACAGGAATGACAGGAGCTTTTGCCCTCAAGGCAGGTATGCTGGATGGCGATATCCTTTTAAATATGGATTCGGAAGAAGAAGGAGAACTTTTTATCGGCTGTGCCGGCGGAATAAATTCCAACACAAAATTCACCTTTACAGAAACTCCTGTTCCCGCAAATTCTCTTCCATACAAAATTAGTGTGAGCGGTCTAAAAGGAGGGCACTCGGGACTCGACATTCCTCTTTATCGCGGAAACGCAAATAAAATTCTTATCCGTTTACTAAAGCGGGCAGCTAAGGAGTATGGCCTCAGAATTGCCGATATTCAGGGCGGAAGCTTGAGAAATGCAATTCCCCGCGAGGCTTATGTTATTGTTACAATTTCAAAAGGTAACGAAGATGGATTTCTGAAATACCTGAAAGATTTTGAAAAAACCGTTAAGCAGGAATATGCTTCTGTTGACCCGGATCTTAAAATCTCAGCCGAATCGGCTCCCTTACCAAAATTCCTGATTGACGAAACAACTCAGAAAAATTTGATTAACGCAATTTATGCATGTCCAAACGGCATTATCAGGATGAGCAATGACATGAAAGGTCTTGTGGAAACTTCTACAAACCTGGCAATTATCGAATCAAAAAATGATGAAATATTTATTCAATGCCTTCTGAGAAGTTCAGTTGATTCGGCTAAGGAAGACCTTGCAGAAATGTTTGACAGTTTATTTGAGCTTGCCGGCGCCACTACTAAATTCGATGGTGATTATCCGGGCTGGAAACCAAATCCCGATTCGGCTATCCTGAAAGAGATGTTGATAGTTTATAAGAATAAATTCGGAAAAACTCCTGCTATCACAGCAATCCATGCCGGACTTGAATGTGGCTTGCTTGGCGGCGTTTATCCAAACTGGGATATGATCTCATTCGGGCCAACCATACGTTCGCCTCATTCACCCGACGAAAAAGTGAATATTGAATCGGTACAAAAATTCTGGGATTTCCTGCTTGAAACGCTGAAACATGTGCCAAAGAAATAAAAAGTTAAAATCCCAAAATACAAATCTCAAATAACAAATACCTTGCGTGCCGACAGGCAGGAATTACTTTGACCTGAAAATGAAATTCTAAAAAGTTGTAATAATTTTTATAATTAATACTATGAAAACAATCGGATTAATCGGCGGAATGAGCTGGGAATCTTCCGTTGAGTATTATAAAATAATTAATG
>CBDUSJ010000176.1:0-5804 GCA_965369845.1 uncultured bacterium
CCATACGGATACATACGTACTAACTTCGTGTCGCTTCTTTCAGTCGTTGGAATATTGGAAAAATGGAATATTGGAAAAATGGCAGGAACAACCCACCGTTCCATCATTCCACCATTCCATCATTTCAATAAAAACACTTTGCCCATTAAAATAACAATAGAACATTAAAGTTAATATAGTGGCTGAGTAGTTACAAAAATTTTTATGAATATAGCTTCATTAGTTTCGGGAGGTGTAGATAGTTCGGTAAGCATTCCTTTATTAAAAGACCTGGGTTACGAGCCTCATATTTTTTATATCAGGATAGGAATGGAAGATGAACCCGGCTATATTGATTGTCCATCTGAAGAAGATATTGAAATTACAACTTACATTGCTAAAAAATATGGTTGTCATTTTGATGTTGTTTCTTTACAGAAAGAATATTGGGAAAGAGTTATAAGTTACACTATTGATTCGGTAAAAAAAGGCCTAACGCCAAACCCGGATATGATGTGCAACAAACTCATCAAATTCGACGCTTTTGAGGAAAAATACGGTAAAAATTTTGATAAGATTTCTACCGGCCACTATGCTACAACTCTCGAAAAAAACAAAATAATCTACCTTGGTACCGCAAAAGACAAATTTAAGGATCAGACATATTTTTTAGGACAGATATTCCAGAAGCAACTTAACAAACTCCTGTTCCCGATAGGAGGGCTCTCGAAAAATGAAGTGCGCGAAATTGCGGTAAAATCAAAATTACCTTCCGCTTACCGAAAAGACAGCCAGGGGATATGTTTCCTGGGGAAAATCAACTATAATGATTTTATCAGGAGGTATGCCGGCGAAAAAGAAGGAAAAATCATTGAACTGGAAACAGGCAAAATACTTGGAACACATAATGGTTTCTGGTTTCATACTATTGGCCAGCGCAAAGGGATCGGTTTGAGCCAAGGGCCTTGGTTTGTTGTGAAAAAAGACACAGACGAAAATATTATTTACGTCTCAAACGGATATGATCCTGTTGCACAATATGATAATAAAATTTTCTTATCCGATTTTCATTTTATAAACGAATTTCCCGACAGGGATTATTCGGTAAAACAAGCTGTTAAATTTAAAATCCGCCACCAGCCTGAATATACAGCCGGCGCTCTTATCAGGGAAAAAAACAAGTATTTGATTGTTTCGGAAAAACCTGTTTCAGGAATTGCTCCCGGCCAGTTTGGGGTAATTTATAACATTGAAGAAACGATTTGCCTTGGCAGCGGTGTAATATGTTAGCTTTCGGCTTTTCAAAAATCCTTTCGTGTTTTCTCATCCTGTTTATACAAAATTAAATATCTTCGCACAAATTTTTAAAAATGTATAGTACAGTTATTATCGACGATGAGATTAATGTAATTGAAGCTCTTTCAACACTTATTGAAGAGATTTGCAGTGAATTTGAAATTGTGGGAATTGCAGAATCATTCAAAAAAGCCAGGCAATTAATTACTAAAAAAAATCCTGATCTGGTTTTTCTTGATATAAATATGCCGGACGGAAATGGCATGGAACTTCTTGATTTTTTCCCAACAAGGTCATTCGAAGTTGTTTTTATTTCGGGATACTCAAAACTGGAACCATTAGCCGACGAATATCAGCCATTCGGTTTTCTTATAAAGCCCATTGAAATAAACGCACTAAAAAAAATATTGATGAATTTTCAGTCCTTCCAAAAAAATAATTCCAATCGAAATATAAAAAGGAAATTTCTTTTCTGATAAAAAAAACCTGCCTCACCGAAGCGGGGCAGGTTTTGATAGAAAAAATATTTTAATTACGATTGAGTCGCTCTTTCCAGTCGCTTAAGAATTGAAAAAATAAATATTGCTGAGAGGAGACAAGCAACAACAAGAACAAACCAAACTATCCATAAAGGTATTCTTTCCCAAAGTAATGCAGGAATAAAGAGCAGATAGTTTGCAACTCCGCAAGCTGCTAACCAACCACCTTGCATTAGTCCTTTATATTTCGGAGGCGAAACTTTTGAAACAAACGAAATACCCATTGGGCTTAAAAATAATTCTGCAACGGTTAAAACAAAATAAGTACTGATTAACCAGTAAGGCGAAATTAGTCTGTTTGTCGGCGCTACTTCCCCGCCAATTTCTTCCGGACTTACACCTAATAAACTTAACGAACCTACAACTAAAACCACAAAACCAAGCGCTGTGATAAGCATTCCTATACCAATTTTCTTGGGTGATGATGGCTCTTTACCTTTTTTACCCATCCATGTAAATAAACCAACAATTAACGGCGTTAGAGCTACAATAAAGAACGGGTTAAAATGCTGGAATATCTGCGGTGAGATAGAATTTTCAGTATTGTATGTTGTGTAACTCCAGTAGGCAAGTAATGCAAAACCAACAAAGGCGCAAGCACCTATAAAACGGGTTTTTCCATCACTTTTCTTTCTGGCGAAGAAATATAATCCGAGAACTGAAAAGAAAATCGGCAGTAGTCCGCTTAGGTTGAAGAAGAGATTTGTTACCTTTCCGACACTCAAGGAAGTATAATCCCTTGCAAAAAACGTCATACATAAACCGTTTTGATGGAACGACATCCAGAAGAAAATTACAACAAGGAAAATAAGTCCGAGAGCAATTAATCTGTCTTTGGTTTGTTTAGGAGTAAGCTCAATTAACTTATCTTTATGTTCTTCACTGGCAGCTTTTTGCTTTTCAGTAAGGTCAGCTTTTTTGTAATATTTCTTGAAAGCCCAGAAAACAATCATTGAAACGATCAAACTGATACATGCAACACCAAATCCGTAATGATATGATTGACTTAAAGCATTAATATAGTTTGTAGTAAATGTACCGAGAGTTTCTGCAGTAACAGAAGAATCCTGAGCTTGTGCAAGAGATAAATATTCCGGAATGTTATTTAAAGTGCCATCAATATATTTATGAGCAAGGGCGGGTATTCTATTATTATAAAAGTAATGATGAGTTTTAAGTATCCAGTTATTAACGGCTTCGGCTGTGGTTGGAGCAAACATTGCGCCGATATTAATACCCATGTAGAAAATGTTAAATGCAACATCTCGTTTTTTACTGTATTTCGGGTCGTCGTAAAGATTCCCGACCAATGCCTGGAGATTGCCCTTAAATAAACCTGTACCGAGACAAATAACCGCTAATGCTGTAACTACAAGCCCGAAACCTGAATTTATTGTTGTTGGGATTGCTAATAGAAAATAGCCGAGAAACATAACTATTAAACCTATACTGATGGTTTTTCCATAGCCGAGAAATTTATCCGCTATAACACCGCCAAGCAAAGGAAGAAAATAAACAAAAGCCAGGAATGTTCCATAAATCTGTCCTGCCTGTGATGCTGTGTATCCATATTTTGCTTGCAAAAACAATACGAATATGGCAATCATTGTATAAAAGCCAAATCGTTCACCCATGTTAGCAAAAAATGCTACAAATAGGCCTTTTGGATGATCTTTTAACATAATTTAAATTTTTGGTGAATACTTTATTTTAATTGTTATTTTTCGCAAATGTAAAATTTAAAGCGCACAAAAATAACTAAAAATAAATGCTATACAACTTAGAATAATAAAATATTAGTAAAATGTTGAAAATTTAATATTGTTTTATTTGGAAAATTTTATTGTTTTTTTGTAATGAATTTTAAAATAATTCGTCTTTTAAATAATGACAGCAGAGGAGTTTAAAATTTCAGTGCTTCCGTCGAAAAACAAATTATACCGATTCGCATACAGAATATTGGATAATATCGAAGAGGCAGAGGATATTGTACAGGAAGTGTTTGTCAGGTTATGGACGAAAAAAGATGAGTTGAAAAATTGTAAAAGTATAGATGCATTTTCGATGGTGATTACAAAAAACCTTTGCCTTGATAAATTAAAACTGAAACGAAATAATAAAACAGAATTAACCGAATGGAATACACCTGCAAATTTTACAACTCCTTATAAAATAACCGAGATGAGCGATACAATAAATAAAGTTCATAAATTTATTCAGCAGTTGCCCGAACAACAGCGAATGATAATCCAGATGCGGGATGTTGAAGGTTTTGAGTATGAAGAAATAGCTAATATTTTACAGATAAATGTTAATACCTTAAGGGTAAATTTATCACGGGCGCGAAAAACGATCAGGGATAAATTAATTAAAAAACTTAATTATGAATTTAAAGGAAATTGAAATACTGCTCGAAAAATATTTTGAAGGTGAAACCTCTGTTATGGAAGAACGCCTGCTGATAAATTTTTTTAATTCAGAAAACGTTCCCGAACACCTGAAAGTTTATAAAGACCTTTTTTGTTATTTCGACATATCAAAAAATTTATCTCTTAATAAGAAATTTGAAGACAATTTTTTTAAGTCAGTTGAAAAACAGCAAACAGTTCTATTATACAGGAATAAGCGGTTTTTGTTTTATTTTACCGGCATAGCCGCTTCAATATTATTTATATTTTCAATAATTTTTGATTTTTCTTCTGATAAAAATTCCCAAAATACGGAGCTTGCCGGCTTGGCTTTTGCCGATGAAGAAACCCGTGATGCTTATTTGGAAACAAGAAACACCCTTTATTATGTTTCAGAAAAGCTGAATATAGGAATTGAACCGTTAGAACAGATCAACAAATTTGACCAAGGCGCTATGGCGCTGGGTAAAATTTCTAAACTAAATAAGGGAATTGAAAAATTAAATAAAGTATCAAAAGTTAATTCAGGTGTTGAAAAACTTAGTAAAATATCAAAATTTAACATAATTATTAATCCTTAAAAATTTACAAAATGAAAAATGTAATTTCAATTATCGCAGTTCTGGCAATTGTATTAATGCCAGTTGTTTCAGCGGCACAAAAAAGCCCGACTGATAAACTTTTCGACAAATACGGGGCTAAAGACGGATTTACCACAGTTCATATCACCAAAGAACTTTTCAGTCTTTTTGCCGAAGTTACTGAAGAATCGGATAGCGAGGACGCAAATGAACTACAGAATGTATTAAACGGCCTCGAATATGTAAGAATACTGTTTTATGAATGTGATGATGGTGATGAATACGCAATCCTGAACGATTTCAGAGAACAGTTAAACAACATGGAAATGAACAATTTTACCGAGTTGATGACTATAAAAGATAATAACGAAGAGGTAAAATTTATGATCCGAAAAGAGGGAAAAATCATTAAAGAGCTGCTTCTTCTGTTTAACGACAAAAACCAGGCAGGTTTTGTAAGTATTACCGGAGATATCAATTTGAAATCAATTGCAAAACTTTCAAATTCTATGAACATAAAAGGTCTTGAAAAACTTCAGGAAATACATGAATATAAAAAAGACCGCGATGATGATAAAGACGAAGACAACGATTAATGATTCTTGGTTTATTTCGTCCTGAAGCTGGAGACAGGTTTAAAAAACTTTATTAAAACAAGAAAAAGCTTTCACATTTTCAAAAGGTGAAAGTTTTTTCAATTGATGAATAATATTTTTCTTTAATTCGTCATTTCGCTGAACGTAATAGTGTTTTCTTAATCGTCCCCCAAAAGTAATGAAAGAAATTAAAACGAAAAGAAAAAATGTGAAAATATCAGGAAAAAAACAGTGAGGAGGATGATTAATAAAACTATGTTGTACAATGCCACAGGGCTATGGGCATTCTTTACCGTATGTTCAGACTTCCTGACACTATAAATGATTATCAATCTGTTATAGGTTTTTAACGGAAAATAATAGTGACACTTTTTTAATATCGAATAAATAATAATAAATAACGAA
>CBDUSJ010000177.1:0-5795 GCA_965369845.1 uncultured bacterium
TAATAAATGCCAAATCAAAAGATAAGAAAAAAAATGAAAGAATAGAAAATCTTGACTCTCTAATATTTCTTGTAAATAATAAAGTAAAAAATGACTACAAGAAGGTTGCATAACTAAAATTGCCAAAATTCTACACAAAATTTATGGGGCAGGGTACTATTACTTTTCCGGAATGTGAAAATATTAAATAAGATGCAGGAGACCTGACAGGTACTTGTCAGGTCCGGCAAATCCTGAAGACTTCATAGGAAAAACAACCAACAATAAGGTAATCCATCCATACGGACCCATGCGGGCTAACTTCGTGTCGCTTGCTTCGCTTCATACGGACTACAGATCGTAAGGTTGCCAAAATCATGTGTACCTGATTTTCTACTAAGGTTAGGGAAAATGATAAGGTTAAAAAACCTTATCTTAAAAACCAACCTTAGTAGAACATTCAAGCCACACCATCACCCGACCTTATTTTTAAAATTCATTTCTTCTTCAATATTGTAGTAGGTGCAGCGCACCGGAAATATTTGTAAAAAATTTGCTGGTGCTGCAATAGTTTTTATTTTTGACCTGACAGATTTAGACCTGACCCGTACGTGTCAGGTCTTGCCAGGTCTTGCCATGTTTGTCCATGTCTTGCCAGTTCTTGCCATGTCTGTTCAGTTCTGTCACCGGCAAAATCCTCTCTGCCTAATGCGAAGATGCTTTTTTTGCACCCATAAATTGTAATTCTTTCCTTGTTAAAAAATATAGTATTTCTTCATTAGGTTCGCTGTCAGGCACGAATGCACCGGTAAAATGCCGATAAAATCGCCCAGTCCGGTTTTTTCAAAAAGTTCATGTTCACCACTAAAAATAATACCATGTTCCTGGGAAAGCGATTTTACAATGGTGTTTCTCATAGGCCGGCTCCAGCCATTTTTTTTCAACAAAACAATCTCTCCGAAAATTTTATTGCCCTTTTTATCAATAATATAATCCTTCGATAGATGAACTGCTCCACCATAAACAACAATTTCATTTCGCTCCGGATATTTGGCAACAACCGGGCAGGCAAGCGCAACAGCAATATCATCGCTTGTGCACGAGCCGAGTTGTTTTTGCATAAGATCGTAAAAAACAAAATTACCGGGGCGTAGTTCGTCAACTCCGCTAAAATCGTTTATTAAACTGCACGTCGGCGTATCGCCCATCGAAATAATAAGGCCGGGAAAATCCGAGTAAAAAATTTGTTTAAGGCGCTGAAGTTTTTTAAGACTTTCAAAATGAATTTTTTTTATTTCGTCAGAGCTGCTACACTTATATGTATGCCCGTTATGTACCAAAAATCCCTTAAATTTCAGCTTGGGAATAGTTTTGAGCTTTTTTATAAGTTTGGCTATTTCAGGAATATTATCCGCCGCAATTCCGGTGCGTTTCAGGACGGTATCAATTTTCAGAAAAATGCCGACATTATGACTTATTTTTTTGGTGAGAAATTCTAAGGCTTCATCTGATTCGATACAAAGGTTAAGACAAATTTTTGATGCAAGGATATTTATTTGATCAACTTCGGCCAGGTTCACCGTGAAGGCAATTGTGATGTCGCTCCAACCATGACCGGCAAAATATTCAGCCATCGAAACCGATGAAACGGTTATTGAATTTATTCCCGCATCCATGAACCAACGCCCGACTTCCGCCGACTGGTGTGTTTTAAAATGAGGCCGGAAATGTACATTGTTTCGTTTTATTTTTTCCGACATTCTGTTGATGTTCCGCATACATTTTTTCTTATCGAGTAATAATGTTGGCCTAAAAAGTTTCATTCATTTACGTTTTCAGCAAAATTAATAAAAATGATTGTCGTTATTATTTGGATTTTGTTCTGAATTTTTGAATAATAAAAATGAAAATATTAAAATCGATGTTCAAACCGGGATATTTCCTGATCGCTTTATTTGTTTTGCTGCTTGTAAACTCATGCACTCACAGTCAGGAAAAAGAAATTATTACTGAAAGAATTAAATATGATGTGGAAATTAAAAATCCGGATCAGAGGGCTGACTGGTGGGACAGAAATATTCCCGGCCCTTCAAGGGAAAATCTTATCAACAGGGTAATGGATGCAGCTTACAGCGGGAAGTTAAATGTTTATTCCAATACCGGAAAATTATTAACGCCGGATGAAGTTAAAAATATTGGTTGTGAGGAGATTCAAGTTACTTTTCAGAGACCTGATCCACCGTACGAAAGTTATGATACGATTGTTGTGCAGAAGTTGAATTTCAGGGATATCACCCGTCTGCGTTTTTTAGAAGAGTGGCATTTTGATAAAAATGAAATTCTTATCAGAAAAAAAACTCTTGGTATTGCGCCGGTTATGGAAAGTTACGACCCGGAAGGAAAATTGAGGGGATACCATCCGTTATTCTGGATATACTTCGATGATAAATATCCTCTGAAACTTAATTAGTCATTTGCGGAGTTTACCCCGTTTTTTCGGGGCTGTCATTCAATTGTCATTCACTTCGCTGTCATTCGCTTCGCCGTCATTCAATTGTCATCAATACGGACAAGTTTTCGCTTCGCTGTCATTCAATTGTCATCCATACGGACCCATACGGGCTAACTTCGTGTCGCTTCCTTTGGTCGTTCGCTTCGCTGTCATTCGCTTCGCCGTCATTTGTAGTTTATCAACGATTGAATGACAACCGAATAACAACCGAATGACCACCGAATGACAATTGAATGACAATTGAATGACAATTGAATGACAATTGAATAACTATCGAATGACCATCTTATAACCATCGAATAACTTTGTTTTTATATACCTTTGCATCCAAGTTTTTTTTAAGATGGAATATCAATATTTTACACTCGGGAATGGCATCAGGATTATCCACAAAGCTGCCGATAGTGAAGTGGCTCATTGTGGTGTTGTAATTAATGCCGGCTCAAGAGATGAGAAGCCTGACGAAAACGGGCTTGCTCATTTTATCGAACATGTAATTTTTAAAGGCACCAAAAAACGAAAAGCTTTTCATGTTTTAAGCAGACTCGAAAATGTAGGCGGCGACCTTAATGCTTACACCGGCAAAGAAGAAACTTTTATTTATGCTTCATTTTTAAACAAATATTATAGTCGCACCCTTGAGCTTTTTGCGGATATTTTGTTTGCTTCGGTGTTTCCCGAAAAGGAACTCAAAAAGGAAAAAGAAGTAGTTTTAGATGAAATAAATTCTTATAAAGATACTCCTTCAGAACTGATATTTGACGAGTTTGAAGAATTGCTTTTTCATGGTCATCCGATAGGACATTGTATTCTTGGAAAACCGGATAGTGTCAGGAATTTAAGGAAAGAAAACATCCATGATTTTTTAAGGAGATATTACCAGCCTGAAAATATGGTTATTTGTTCTGTCGGAAAAATTGACTTCAAAAAACTTATAAAGTTATCTGAAAATTATTTTAGTAATGTTCCGTCCAATAAAGCCAGCAATGAAAGATTTCCATTCAATTTTTACAAAGCTCAAAAAGAGGAAACTACCAAAATGACACATCAGGTTCACTGCATTACCGGTAATCTGGCTTATGATGTAAGGCATGAAAAAAAAATCCGCCTGTCGTTGCTGACAAACATTTTAGGCGGGCCGGGTATGAATTCGAGGCTCAATCTTGGCATCCGCGAAAAATATGGTTATTGTTATAATCTTGAAGCTAATTATCAGCCTTATTCCGATACCGGTATTTTTAATATTTATTTCGGAACCGATAACGGGTATCTCGAAAAATCGTTGTACCTGGTGTTTAAAGAACTAAATAAATTGCGAAATCAAAAACTCGGAACACTCCAGTTGCACCGTGCAAAACAACAAATAATCGGACAGCTTGCTATCTCCCTTGAGTCGAATTTGAACGAAATGCTTTCGATAGGAAAGAGCCACCTGGTTTTTGAAAAAGTTGATACTATCAATGATATTAATGATAAAATCGTAAAAATAACTTCCGAAGATTTGCTCGATGTGGCAAATGAGGTTTTTGACCCTGACCAATTTAGCACGCTGATTTATTTATAGAAAAAAATTGCAACATGAAAAAATCGCCGGTAAATCATGAGTTTGAAAAATATGCATCCGGGCATACAACCAAAGAATCTGCTCTATTGTATGAGTTGTCCCGTGAAACTAATCTGAAAACAATTCACCCGAGGATGATATCCGGTCATCTTCAGGGACAGTTTCTTAAAATGGTGAGTTTGATGATACACCCATCACGAATCCTTGAAATAGGCACATTCACCGGGTATTCTGCAATAAACCTTGCTTATGGACTAAATAACGAAGGGATTATTCACACAATTGAAATTAACCCTGAAATAGTGGAAATAGCGAAAAAATATTTCAGGAAATCAGGTATTGAACATAAAGTAAAAATTCATACCGGAGATGCTCGTGAAATAATACCCCGTATTGACGAAATCTTCGACCTTGTGTTTATTGATGCCGATAAAGATAATTATTTTAACTATTACAATCTTGTTTTTCACAAAATTAAAAAGGGAGGTTTTATTCTCGCAGATAATGCCTTCTGGGATGGAAAAGCTTTAAATAAACCGGACAAATATGATAAGGAAACCTTTGGTATTATTGAATTTAATGAATTTGTTCAAAATGACGACAGGGTGGAAAATATACTTCTCACATTAAGAGATGGTTTAATGCTTATCCGAAAATTATAGCGGTTGGTAATTGCTTTCTTTATATTTTTGTAAAAATTACAAATTATGAAAAGAATAGCTGTTTTCCCAGGGTCTTTCGATCCGATTACACGTGGCCATGAATCTATTATCAAAAGAGCAATTCCGATATTTGATAAAATCATTATTGCAATAGGTGCAAATATCGAGAAAGTTAATTATTTTTCAATCGAAAAAAGAATTGGTTTTATCAAGAAGGTTTTTCGGAATTATCCCATGATTGAAGTTGTAGAGTACACAGGTCTTACAATTGATTTATGTGATAGGGTAAAAGCTAAATATATTTTAAGGGGTTTGAGAACTTCTGCTGATTTTGAGTTTGAACGTTCGATAGGCCAGGTAAATAAAAAGCTCAAACCGGATATTGAAACAATATTTCTGCTCACACTTCCTGAACATACAGCTTTGAATTCTTCCGTGGTCAGGGATATTTTGCGGCATGGTGGCGATGCAAGCCAGTTTATTCCGGAAGATATTAGCAGCGAATTATTTTCTTAACTAAAAAAATTTTGTAATCGTTCACAGTTTAAGATAAGCTGTATAAATAGCTGAATGCCTGTCTTCAGTGTTAAATTGCTAAATTGTTAAATTGTTTTTATGGAAAAGGCCCCAGTAAAATACAAAAAAAAATTCACGAGGTAAAAATATTTAAAATTGAATGATATTAAAGCATATAAAATCGTATTTAATTTGAGCAATTATGCTTATTAAGGGGTGAAGAATGAGCATATTTTGGTATGGGATATTGTTGTAAAATGGGACTGGTTTTCTAAAAAGCACGTTGGAGGGTCCCGATGCATCAGGATAGAGGCTGTTGATTCTATTTCTACAAATATTGCAGAGGGTTTTGGACGTTATCTTAAAAAAGATAAAATCAAGTTTTATCGTTATAGTCAAAAATCCTTAAAAGAATCTTTTGACTGGAACGGAAAGTCAAAAGTGAGAAAGTTGCTTACTGATGAACAATTTAACAATTTTTAGCATACTAATTTAAAATTGTGAACGGTTATAAATTTTTGTATAAATCCTGACACTATGACACAAAACCGTTTATTGAACA
>CBDUSJ010000178.1:0-5762 GCA_965369845.1 uncultured bacterium
CCAACAGACTGTTATGTTGATGTTTACGATTAATATGTTGCAAGTTGGGTTAAAGTATTCCAAACTTCAGGCATTTTAATTATTACAACATCAAACCCATTAAAATCAGCCCTGTGTTGTGCAAGTGCTTCAATTTCATTTCGAGCTACAGGATCAGTATAAAAATCCTGATGTGTTATAATTACATAATCACAAGTATCTTCGATGTATCCATTTGGAAATGAAGTAACCCATTTAATAGTTCCGGAATTGTTTAATCCTGCTCCACAGTTAACTGATGCATTTAATCCATTTGAGTTATAATTGATGAGAGTATTTCCAACGACTTCATTAAAAATCCCGACATCTTTTTGGATAGAACCTGATGCATTCATAAAAGTTAAAGTAATTTTTGCTTTTGAATAAGCCCAGATTTCTTTCTTGACAGGATTAAAACTTATAGGATAAAATAATAAACTAACAACATTTTGTACTCTAATAGCACCTTTGTCAACGGCTTCAATTACTCTGCCCGGAAACCAAGTGTCCGTATTATAAAAATCCCTGTTATATGCAAACTCCTCAACCAAAGCAATTGCACCACCTGCAGTGGTATCTGGTATCAGTTCTGGAGAGGGATAAACATTGAAATTACTTATTTTGATTGAATCAAAAAGTTCAATATTAACAATTACGCTATCACAATCAGGGATAGCAGTTAGATAAGATACAATTGGCACTTCAGGGAACCCTACTGAATCCATACGACTGTGGTTTTTTATCTGTACACGGTTGAAAGTATCAATAACAGTAGAAAACATACCGGGTACATTAATTTCAAATTCTACGATTGAATCTGTTGATGTTAACACATTGCAAGTTGCATCAGTTGTTTCGCTTGCCGTAAACTCAACCCAATCCTGGGAGCTTGTAGTTTGAATTACTAAAAGTGCTACGATGATAAATGTTAAATTTTTCATTTTAAGTGGTTTTTATTTGGTTAATATTACTTTATGAACAGATTCATCTATCTTTAAATAATAAATTCCTGGGAGGCATTTTTGACCCTCAATATTCTTTCCATCCCAGGATATTGTTTTAGTTTTTGATGAAATAATTTTTATTAGTTCACCTATGCTACTATATATCTCTACTTGATTTTGATAATTATTATTGATTTTAATAATTAGATATTTTGAAAAGGGATTTGGATATAACAAAACTTCACTCAATTCACCATCATTCGAAACTATATTTGTTGATGTATCAATAACGTGAATGTAATTCTCTCTTATGAATGTATTAGAACTATCCGGGCCTACAACCGTCAATTTTACTGAATAATAACCTGTATCCTGATAAGTGTAAACAGGAAATTCTTCGTAAGAATCAATAATTCCATCGTTTTCAAAGTCCCATTGATATTCATTAATATCTCCAAATGAATAGTTGTCAAACTCCACTTCATTCATTAAAAACACTTCTTCTGTTAAAGTTGAAAAGTTAGAAAGTATTGGTTCATTTCCTTTAGCAAATGGATGATAAACATCAAAAGTTTGACCGTAATCTATTGAGTGATATATATATATATGAGCATTTTGCCACATTAAATTTACGAATGTGTACAACATAAACAACTCTCCATCTTGTCTCCCCCCTTCAACTCCATAAGAATAATAATTTGAAATATTTAATTTATTCTTTTTATTAAATTCATTTCCAAAATTAACACTATGATAGATTTCGTATGGGTCAAAAGAATATGGTCTATTTCTAACCGTAAATATTTCTCCTACATTAATTCCTCTTGTCAAATACTTAAATATGTTTATATCTTCGTGTACAACATTTATAATAGAAAGATCATCAAAATTGTTATAAGAAATTAATAAAAATACAGAATCGGGAATAGAGGAGGATTTTACTACTGCATATCCTGTACCTATCTGATTATCAATTTCTGATGCTTTAAGACTTCCAAAAAAACCATTAGCTACGTGATTAATAAAATTGTTCCCATAGTCTTCACTATGAGAAGCAATGTGATTAAATATTGTACCTTCACTAACACCGCTACTTATATCATCTGAAATATCTCCTTGCTTGAAAACCCAAGTATTTTGGTAGCCATAACTTTGCGAATAGTAAAGATTCACAGGCATTTTCTGACAATAAATACCTCCTTGAGTTTTTTCAGCAACTATACTTATTGCATTCAAAGTACTATCCACACAAACAGCAGTTTCCCCAAAATCTGTAGAGTAGTAAAGCCCTTCGCCTGTATGGGTTGGCCCAAGGAAATAGATTTCACCAATATCAGGTCCCCGGGTTATTTTTTGGGAGAAAGAAACGATGCTGGAAAGAAGTAACAAAATAAGTACAAGGTTTTTCATAAGAAATAGGTTTTATTATTAAAAATTCAAAATTAACAAAAATATTCATCAGTTTCATAAGCAGTTCTATTATAAGCAAATTTTCCAATTAATAATGCTATATCTCCGATGCTTCTGAAAATTGCATTTATGATAAATAAAACCTAATGTTATGAAAGGTATAAATTTCATTACTAATGAAAAAGGTGAGAAAATCGCTTTTCAAATAGACCTGAAAAGCAAAGAGGAACCCAATTTAGAATATTTAGAGGAATAGAAGATATTATCGTAGTAGAATTATTAAAAAATGAACCTACTGTTGATTACAAGTAATCTATGGAAAAAATATTAAGTAAGAAGAGAATGACTGTATTAAATTAAAAAGTTATAAAAATATTTACAGATTAAAATTCTGACAAGTGCAAACAAGATTTCTGTCGCCATAAGCGTCGTCAATTTTTGTAACCGGCGGCCAGTATTTGTCGGGTTTACTGCAATCGCAAGGGTATGCTGCTTTTGTACGAGTATATGGATATTCCCACTCATCGGTGGTTAGCATAGCTACTGTGTGGGGAGCGTTTTTAATTACATTATTTTGTTTATCTGCCTCGCCTGCAACAATCTCATCAATTTCCTGCCTGATGCTGATCATCGCTTCAATAAAACGATTCAATTCGTATAAAGGTTCGCTTTCGGTAGGTTCAACCATAAGTGTTCCGTGTACCGGAAAAGCTACGGTAGGCGCATGGAATCCGTAATCCATAAGCCTTTTGGCAATGTCAATCACACTCACGCCTGCTGATTTGGTAAATTCGTTACAATCGAGGATCATTTCGTGGGCAACACGGCCATTTTTACCTGAATACAAAATTTTATACAAATCTTTCAAACACTCTTTAATATAATTTGCTTCGAGGATCGCAATTTTTGTTACAGTTGTAAGACCCTCGCCACCAAGCATTTTGATATAAGCATAAGAAATTGGTAATATCATGGCGCTACCAAAGGGAGCTGATGCAACAGCAGAGATCCCCTTATCACCGCCGGTTTTAACGAAATAATGGGTAGGAAGAAAAGGAACAAGATGTTTTGCCACGCCAATCGGGCCAACGCCGGGGCCGCCGCCACCGTGTGGGATTGCAAATGTTTTGTGCAGATTAAGATGGCAAACGTCTGCTCCTATCAATCCGGGATTTGTTAGTCCAACCTGTGCGTTCATGTTGGCTCCGTCCATATAAACCT
This sequence comes from uncultured bacterium, assembly GCA_965369845.1. Lineage (GTDB taxonomy): Bacteria > Bacteroidota > Bacteroidia > Bacteroidales > 4484-276 > CBDUSJ01. The sequence goes on from CBDUSJ010000178.1 coordinate 3,594, forward strand.
GTCCTCCGTTGCTGTGAATTATATCGATAATTTCAAGTATTCCTTCTTCAAAAACCCCATGCGTTGAAGGGTAAGTGATCATCAATGCTGCAAGGTTTTCTTTGTTTTGTTCAGCTTTTATCCTCAAATCCTCAATATCCACATTACCATTTTCATCGGTTTTTACTAAAACCACTTTAAAGCCTGCCATCACCGAACTTGCCGGATTAGTGCCATGCGCCGAAGTGGGGATAAGGCAGATATTTCTATGCCCTTCCCCTTTACTTTTCAGGTATTCCCTGATAACCAAAAGTCCTGTATATTCGCCGGCAGCGCCTGAATTAGGCTGGAAGGAAATTGCATCAAACCCGGTAATTTCACAAAAATCTTCTTCAAGATTTTTTATTAGAATTTTATAACCTTCGGCCTGGTCGGAAGGAACAAAAGGATGTAACTGGGCAAATTCGGGCCAGGTGATCGGGATAAGTTCGGTGGCTGCATTAAGTTTCATGGTGCATGAACCAAGCGGCATCATCGAACGGTTAAGGGCAAGGTCACGGTTTTCAAGCTTTTTCAGATACCTCATCATTTCAGTTTCTGAGTGGTACATGTTGAAAACAGAATCGGTTAAATAATCCGTCTTTCTTATAAGATTTTCGGGAATGGTTTCTGAAACTTCAATTGCAGGCACATTTTTTATCATTGTAAACTCTTTGCCATTTGCTGTTGCCAGTATCGAAACAATATCATTAATTTCGTTTAAACCCGTGGTTTCATCGACACTGATACCAATATGATTTTTATCGATGTATCTGAAATTGATGGATTTTTCGAGTGCAAGTTTTTTGATGTTTTCAATATCAGCGCTTTCAGGAATTTCAATTTCAAGAGTATCGAAGAAAAAAGAGTTCAGTTGTTTGTAATCAAGATTTTCAATTTCTTTCGCAAGCAAAGTTGCAATTTCATTGATATTTTTTGCTATTGCTTTGATTCCTTCGGGGCCGTGATAAACCGCATAAAGTCCTGCCATAATAGCAAGGAGCGCCTGGGCGGTACAGATATTTGAAGTAGCTCTTTCGCGTTTTATATGCTGTTCGCGAGTTTGCAGAGCCATTCTTAATGCCTTATTTCCTTTTGCATCAACCGACACGCCGATGATCCTTCCAGGCATATTTCTTTTAAAACTTTCTTTGGCGGCAAAATATGCAGCATGAGGCCCGCCAAAACCCATCGGTACGCCAAATCGCTGGCTGGAACCAAGCACAATATCAGCGCCCCATTCACCCGGAGGAGTCAAAAGCGCAAGGCTCATAATATCGGCGACAACAGCCACAACACAACCATGTTCATGAAGTTTATCGGTAAATCCGGCGTAATCGTTAATTTTGCCTTTTTGATCAGGATATTGAATTATTGCTCCGAAAAATGAATCATCAATTTCAATTTTTTCAAAATTTCCAAAAACCAGCTCAATCCCCAAAGGAAAAGCACGTGTTTTTATCACTTCAATCGTATGCGGAAACAGTCCGTCGGAAACAAAAAACTTATTTACGCCTCTCTTAACGGCATGTCTTGACCTTGAATTAAATGCCATGATCATAGCTTCAGCAGCGGCTGTTCCTTCATCGAGCAATGATGAATTTGCAACAGGCAATGCCGTAAGGTCAGATATCATAGTCTGAAAATCGAGTAAAGCCTCAAGACGGCCCTGTGAAATTTCAGCCTGGTATGGAGTGTAAGATGTGTACCAACCCGGGTTTTCAAGAACATTTCTCTGTATCACCGCGGGAACTATCGTGTTGTAATACCCTAAACCTATAAACGATTTGTATATTTTATTTTTTGAAGCAATATCTTTTATATGCGAAATAAATTCATATTCATTCATCCCATCTGGCAGGTTTAGAGGATTTTTCATCCTGATGGATTGCGGAAGAGTTTCATCGATCAACACGTCGAGCGATTCCACACCTAATTTTTCAAGCATTCCGGGTATCTCGTTTTCTTTTATACCAATATGACGTGCAACAAAATTATTTGATAACATTTTACAAAGTGTTAAAGATTAAAACTTTAGGATAAAAATTTAATTAAGCGGGCAAAGGTAAAAATCTTTAAAAGAAAAAATGGATTTTTTTATTGATTGAAATAACTAATTTTGTAAATACTCATCCAATATAAAATGCTAAA
>CBDUSJ010000179.1:0-5760 GCA_965369845.1 uncultured bacterium
TTAATTATCGAGGCTCCGGTAGTCGTAAATCCGGATATTGTTTCAAAAAAAGCATCGGTAAAATTTGGAATAACTCCACTGAGAAAAAACGGTAATGCCCCGAAAAATGAAAAAACGACCCATGCTAATGATACAATAATATATCCTTCCCGTTTCCCAATATTTTTTTTTACTTCACTTTTTGAATAGAACCATAAAAATCCACCGGTAACAGAGGTAATAAGCGCTGAAATCGTTAAAGGCCAGAATTCGTGAATTCCATCAAAAAAAGAAAAAGTAAAATATGTTTTGTCGCCATAATAAATTGAAAATGGCAGAGCCAAAATCATAAAAACACCTTCTATCATCAGCAACAAGCCAATGATCCGTCGGATAATTCCTGTATTAAAATTTGCTTTTCCGGACATTTAACTGATAAAGATATTTTAATGAAAAAAGCTGACAACCTTGTGGATGGCAGATGGGAGCGAGAACACAACTACTTTGTCTCCTTCCTTCATCCTGAAATTTCCAACCGCAATATAACTTTTATCTCCTCTTACAATTCCACCAATGATGGCGCCATCAGGAAAGTTTAATTTTCTGATAGGTTTTTTAACAATACGTGAGTTTGGTTTTACTACAAATTCGGCTACCTCTGCATCGATACCATGCAGGACTTTGGTTGATACAACTTGTGAACCCATCGTAAAACGGGCGATGTAACTTGCAGTTATCAGTTTTTTATTAATAATAGTGTCGATACCAATGTTTTGAGAAATCTCGATATAATCAATATTCTCAACAAGGGCAATGGTTTTTTTAACACCAAATTTTCTGGCATGAAGGCAGGTGAGGATGTTGGTTTCGGAATTATCGGTTACAGCTATAAAAGCATCAATATTATCAATTCCTTCTTCCTTTAAAAGTTCAATATCACGAGCGTCTCCGTTAATTATTAGCGATTCGGTAAGTTCATTGCTCAGGCTTAAACATCTATCCTTATCTATTTCAACAAGTTTTATGTCATAAGTTTTTTCAAGGCGGGCTGTGGTCTTCCGTCCTATTCTGCCGCCACCCACAATCATTACGTCCTTTATTACAAAAGTTTCCTTACCACTAAGCTGGAGCAATGTTTTTATCCCATCAGGTTTTGTAACTACGTAAGCCAGGTCGTTCAACATAAATTTATCATCTCCATACGGAATTATCGTCTTCGAATTCCTGTGAATGGCAACTGCCCTAAAATCCAGATGTGAAAACTCAGATGCGATCTCGTTAAGTGTTTTGCCAAGCACTTTTGCATTTTCATCAAGTTTAATTAGAAAGAGAGTCAGTTTTCCGTCAGAAAAATTAAATGTTTCAACGGCGGCAGTTTGTTCAAGAAGATTTACTATTTCTTCTGCTGCAATTTTTTCGGGGCAAACAACATGGTCAACCCCCATGCTTCTGAGAATCTCCTGGTTTTTTGGTTCAAGATATTCACTATTGTTGATCCTGGCTATTGTACGTTTGGCACCTAATTTTTTACCAAGAGTACAGGTGATTATATTTGTTTGTTCGTCGTGAACTACGGAAATGAGCAGGTCGGCTCTTTTAATATTTGCTTTTTCCAGAACTGAAATTGAGGTTGAGTCGCCGGCAATGGTCATAAGGTCGGTTTGTGAATCAACCAACTTCAACAAATCAGTATGAGGGTCAACAACAGTTATGTCGTGGTTATCATCTGTAAGCAACTTAGCGAGGTGAAAACCTACCTCGCCATCCCCGGCAATAATTATATTCATCTTTTTGTATAATTTTCAGGCTGCGAATTTATAACTTTTCAGATAACCGGAAAAAATTACTAAAATTACCCGGAATTATTTTTCAACTTGTTTTACTATGAAAATATACACAGGAAAATGGTCGCTATATCCGTTAAGATAAACACCTCCGGCAAAAGTCCTGAAAGGGTATCCTTTATACCTGCCTTCTTTTTGGACGAGGAATTTTTTATTAAAAACCTTTGCCTTATAAAATTTGTAATCCGAATAGTCATCTCCGAGCAGCGCCTGGGAAATAATTATCTGATCGAAAAGGCTCCAACTGTCTCTCCATGCAGATGACCCTATCCCTTTTTTGTATAATTTACCCATCGGATTATGTAAATCGCCTTCCTGCAAATTTTCTGTATAAGCTTTCGCTCTCAGGTGGTCTTTAACACTCTCGTTTACCGGATTGTCGTTTAAATCGCCCATTACAATAATTTTGGCATTTTTATCGATAACGAGCAGCGAATCAACAATCCTGCGGTTTAGGTCGGCGGCAGCGTTCCTAAGTGGTTTTGATCGCTTTTCCCCGCCTCTTCGCGATGGCCAGTGATTTACGATGAAATAAAACTGTTCGCCGTTAAATATCCCGGAAACAAGAAGTTGGTCGCGTGTGTAAAAATCGTCCATACCATCAATTTTCAGGGTATAAGATTTTGTGCCTGTAACCTTAAAATATTTTGGTTGGTAAAGAAGCGCAACATCAACACCTCTTTTGTCGGGAGAATCATAATGTACAATCTTGTAATTAAAAGGTTTAAGTTTTGGAGTATTTACCAGGTCTTCGAGAACGCCCCGGTTCTCAATTTCCGAAACTCCGACAATAGCAGCGCCGTCGGGGGATACATCGGTTCCTATTTGTGAAATTACTTCTGAAAGTTTGTCGAGTTTTTCCTGATATTTTTCATAAGTCCATTTAGATAATCCTTCGGGTGTAAATTCCTCGTCCCTGACATTTTCCTGGTTTATGGTGTCGAACAAATTTTCAAGGTTGTAGAAAGCAATACAAGATAATTGGTAATTCTTTTCATTCTGAGCAAAAAGGGTTTGAGCAAACAGAAAGATCGTTATAAGAAAAAACTGAAAAAGCTTTTTGGAATACAAAAAATTACGCATAGTGCTTGTATTTTTAAATAAATAATAAAATAAGGTTTATTTTTCCTGTGAAAAAAATTTTGGCAAATTTACACTATTAATTAAAAATTAAATAAACATTTTATTAAGAAATAGTATTTTAGCCATCCGTTTTTTAAGAACATAATATTTGTCTATATGAAAAAAAGTTTTATCGCTTTAATCATTTTGTTTTATCCGTTGTTGCAGATACAGGCACAAGTTGATACTACCTCGATTAGCAGTAAGAAAGAAGTTAGTTTGCCGACTTTCACACTAACAGAATTGGATTTGGAAAGTGAAGATGAATTGCAGGATATTTCAGGATTATTGCAGTCGTCGCGTGATATTTTTGTGTCAACTGCCGGATATACATTCGGAAGAGCCCGTTTTCGAATCAGGGGACTAAATACCGAAAATACAAGCGTACTCTTGAATGGCATCCCAATGAATAATGTTGAAACAGGCCGTGTTTATTGGTCAGTTTGGGGCGGACTGAATGATGCTACACGAAATAAAGATATTAAAACAGGAATTACTTCTTCGAAATTAGCTTTTGGCGGTATATGTGGAATCACAAATATTGTTACAAGAGCCTCAAGTTATCGTAAGGGAATGAAATTAACATATTCATCATCAAACAGAAGTTACAGAAATAGGTTAATGTACATTTTATCAACAGGTTTGATGGACAATAATTGGGCTGTAACATTTTCCGGTTCGCGCCGATGGGCGAATGAAGGATATATAAAAGGAACATTTTATGATGCATTTAGTTTTTTTCTTTCAGTAGAAAAAAAAATTAATAATAAGCACAGTGTTGGGTTAATAGGATTTATAACGCCTAATAAACGTGGCAAACAAGGCGCTTCAACACAGGAAGCTTTTGATTTGGCCGGAACAAATTTCTATAATCCTTACTGGGGTTATCAGGATGGTGAAATTCGTAACTCAAGGATTAGCAATTTTAAAACTCCCATGTTTATCGGAAGCCATTATTGGACTATCGATAAATCCTCAAAGTTAACTTCATCGCTTTATTATTCTTATGGAATAGGTGGTTCAACCGCTTTGGATTGGGAAGATGCTAATGATCCCAGGCCTGATTATTACAGAAATATGCCAAGTTTTTACGATAGGGATGGATATGAGGAAGAGTATAGGGAAGCCATGGCGAGATGGAGTACTGAGGCCGGTCGCCAGGTTAACTGGGATTATTTTTATTTTGCCAACAGAAAAAACCTTAGAACCATTTTGGATGCTAATGGTATTGACGGAAATAATATTACAGGAAATTTAGCAAAATTTCGTGTTGAAGAAAGACGAAACGACCATAACAACATAGGATTTAATATGTTGTATAATAATAATGTTAACGAGCATCTTGATGTTTCGGGTGGAATTAATTTATCATGGTTTAAAGGCTATCATTTTAAAGTATTAAACGATTTGCTTGGTGGAGATTTTATGGTTGATGTTGATAAATATTCCAACGATTCAATTGCAATGCAAAATGATATTCGAGTTTATAACAGAATTGTAACCAAAGGCGACAGGTTTGGGTATGATTATACTTTAAATGTAAATAAATATGAGTTTTTCGGACAATGTGAGTTTACATATAATAAGGTTGATTTTTACATCGGTGCCAACCTATCGAAAACTCAATTCTGGAGAACCGGTAGGATGCAAAACGGAAAATTTCAAGATTCTTCTTTAGGCGATTCCGAAAAACAAAATTTCACTGATTTTGGATTTAAAGGTGGTGTTACTTACAAAATAGATGGTAGGAATTTTGTAACTGCAAACGTTGCTTATATTACCAGAGCTCCTTATGTGCGAAATGCCTACATCTCACCTCGTACAAGAGATGATATTATTAAAGATTTAAAGAGTGAAAAAATCACTTCGGGAGATATCAACTATATTTATAGGTCTCCTTTTTTAAAATCAAGGATTACATTTTATTATGCTGAATTTACTGACCAGACATGGGTAAGAGGAATATTTTTCGATGATATTCATGTATTCGGAAACTATATTTTAACAGGTCTAAGCACAAAAAACATGGGTATGGAAATTGGCCTTGAAGCAAACGTAACACCTACACTTACGCTTACAGGCGTTGCATCTTTGGGACAATTTATTTATAGTTCAAACCCTGTTGCTTCTATTTCGCAAGACGATCATGCTGAATTGGTTTTAGAAAATCAAACAATATATTTTAAAAACAGATACCAGGGAGGAATGCCACAAACGGCTGTTTCTCTTGGAGCAAAATATTACTCCCCAAAATATTGGTTTGCCGGTGTAAGCTGGAATTATTACGATGATGCCTACCTTACAATGTTCCCGGGCAGAAGAACAGTTGAGGCTGTTGAGGGTTTGGATATTGATAGTCCGCTTTGGAATGAAACACTTGATCAGGAAAAACTACCCGATAATTTCACCTTCGATCTTTTTGTGGGGAAATCATGGAAAATTGATAAATATTATATCTCCGTGAATTTAAGCGTTAATAATCTCTTAAACAATAAAGACATTATTAGTAATGGTTACGAACAATATCGCTTTACTTCAGAGGATGTTGATAAATTTCCACCAAAATATTATTATATGTATGGACGTCAATATTTTCTGAATGTCAGCTTCAGAATGTAAATCAATTTTATTAAAGAAAATATAAAAGAAACATAAATTAAAATTTAATATTAATGAAAAAAGTAAATAAGTTATTAATTGGTTTTTTGGCTTCTCTTTCTCTAATCATAGTATTAAGTGGTTGCGTAAAAGATGATTATGATGATCCACCGGCAAGCTCAATTCCTTTTGACCCGAATAAAGTATTAACTATTGA
>CBDUSJ010000180.1:0-5751 GCA_965369845.1 uncultured bacterium
AATTGCCTGCTTGTTTGTATCCGGAAAAAATATCGGCGAGCTTCACACCATGAATAGAATAAATGCTCATCTCAATATTACCGGGCTTATCAATACTGAAATGAATATTTACAGGGCCGGAAGACGGATTTGGAAAGATTTTCAGTTGCGAACCAACAGCAATTTCTTCCCTGATACCGGTGATAGGATTCCTGACCGAATCGATGTAGGAAACATTTACAATCGGGCCTTCAACGGCAACCTGAAGCAAGGGAATACCGTAACCGTTTCCGAGCCATTTATATTCGGTAATTTTTCTGTCGATGGCTATGCCGAATCCAAGACTGTCAATGAAAACTGAATCGTATTCAAAAATATCAGATTTTATCCTGATGACATCAAAGCTTCCAAAAGGCGTTGTAAGATTTCCCCAGCCATCAACAACATTTATCCTCTTACGTTCGATATATAAATAAACAAAGCCGGGCAAATTAAATTCAACACCTGAAAAACAGGAATCTACATCTCCGTAATTTAAAGGGAAATTGTAAATAATATCCGGTTCATCGAATTTTATTGGCATCGGAATCCCTTCAACTGTGGCGGCAATTCCTACATCTTTAAAAGAAGAGCTTGAATTTTTAAAAAACCTGTATGTCTCCTCAATCTCAATTCCCGGTATCATATCAAAATCGTACATCGACAAAGCAAGATTTGCAACTATATTTGGAATAAACACCAACTGGTAAACAAAAGGTACCGAAGTTACGCTTTTAAATGTATCGACTGTTTGGATAATTGGAAAAAGGCTGCCGAAATCCCAGTTGAAATTTTCTCCGGTAAGCGTGTAGTCAATGCCGCCGGTCGTAATGTTTGTGCTGGTTCTGATTGTGTCTCCGGTAGAAGGCATGTCTGAGCTGGTAATATTTATCTGGGCAAATATTCCAACTGAAAACACCAAAAAACATAGCATGGATGTAATCCTGATGAAAACGATCCATACGCCCGATAAGTTGAATTTCTGTTTCATAACTTTTAAATTAAATTATTGATTTTTGATTTCATTTGCGAATTAACAAAAAACATATCATATTTTTGTAATAAATTAGTTTAATTATAAACATCGGAAAATTTGTTCGGGACAAACAATCGGTTTCATTATAAAATTTAAACATCATTTTAAAAAAAATATTAAAAATATCAGCATATATTTTAACTGTGGTATTTTCAGTGCCTCTCGTAATATTTTTGTTGTTGAGAAATCCCGACATCCAGACCGTCATTACAAAATTTTCAGCCGAATATCTTTCCAGCCGTCTCGGTACAAAAGTTCAGATTGGAAAGGTTGATCTGGGCATTTACGGAAAACTGTTGATAGATAATTTTTCGATTGAAGACAGCAAAAGCAATAAAATTATTGACATTAAACATTTTGAAGTAGCGCTTGGCTGGATAAATAGAAGAAACAAAACACTACGTTTCAAAAAGATCGATATTGAAGGATTAACCTTAGCGTTACGAAAATATAAAAATGAGGAAAAACTAAACCTTGTCGCTTTTTTAAATCATTTTTACGCATCTGAAAAAAAACCTGACACAACGTATTCTCAAAAGCCTCCATGGATTTTTATTTGTAAAAACCTGAACTTACGAAACACCCATTTTATCTATGAAAACGAAAACCGAAAATCGCCGCGAAAAAGCATTGATTTTGCTGATATTGAGATTAGCGACCTTGATTTGTTCATTTCAGATTTATTGCTCAAGGGAGACACTGTGCAGGCAAATATTCAGAATTTAGCTTTTGTTGAAAAAAGCGGATTTGAAATTTCTGAATTTTCAGGACTTGTAAATTTCAGCCCTGCCGAGTTGAAAGTTGACCGCCTGAAAATTGTAACTAATAACTCTGACCTCGACCTTGATTTTAAATTTATTTTCGATTCCCATCAGGCATTTAATCGTTTTCTCGATGAAGTGCGCTTCGATACAAAATTCAGGACAACGCACATCGATATGGCCGATATAGGTTATTTTGCTCCTGTGATGTTCGACATGAAAAACCTGATTACGATGAAAGGTGATATTTCCGGCCCGGTCAGTAATATCAAGGCAAAAAATTTTGAATTCTTTTACAAAAATTCAACTCACTTTAAAGGAAGCATTCGTATGAACGGACTGCCCGACATACGCGAAACTTTTATACATGCAAGCATAAATAATTTGAAAACCACTGTTAACGACATTAAACAATTTGCTTTACCGGGTGATTCGAATTTTATTCCTGTGCCGGAAATCCTTGCGAAACTTGGTCAAATAAGCATCGACGGAAAGTTTACCGGTTTTTATAATGATTTTGTTTCGAGGGCGGCATTTGAAACCGGCCTTGGGTCGGTTTACACCGACCTCACACTAAGAACTTCAGGGAATACCCGGGAACTTGAATACAACGGTAAAATACAGGCTAATGACATGGATATTGGCGAACTGTTCTCAATCCAAAATTTCGTGGGCAAAACAAACTTTTCGGCAACAATTGATGGAAAAGGAATACAGCCCGAAAATGCCGATTTTAAACTAAATGGGAATATTCATTCATTTGAACTGAACAATTATAACTATGAAAATATTCTTGTTGAGACCACTTTTAAACAAGAAGTCTTTGACGGCGACCTTTCGATTGATGACGAAAATATAAATTTCAAATTTAATGGCCTAATCGATTTCGCCGGTGATTTGCCGGTTTTTAAATTTCAATCAAAAATTACAGATGCCGACCTGTTTAAATTAAACCTTTTGCATCGCGATTCATTGTTGCGGTTTTCAACAACACTCGATTTTAATTTTAGAGGCAACGACATCGACAATCTTTATGGTGTTATCAAAATCGACAGTCTTTTGTATATCGAGGGGAATAAAAAATTTAACCTTGAAAAATTTGCACTCCAAACGGTGAACGATTCAGCAGGCAACAAAAAATTTCTGTTTCGCTCCGATATTTTTGATGCAGATTTTGAAGGCATGTTCAGTTTTAGAGAATTGTTTTCTTCTTTTAGATTATTTTTGTCAATTTATTCCGGCGTTCTGGCAATAGAAATAAAAACGTAACCTGAGAACAATAACGAACAACAGTTAGATTTTTCAATAAACCTGAAGGAGACTTCTCAGCTTACGCATCTTTTAATTCCAAACCTCGAAGTTTCTCCGTCAACCACAATAAATGGTTCTTACAATACAAAAAACAATTTCCTTAAAATCGATGCGGTTTCACCGTCGATACGGTACGGAAATATAAATATTCAAAACTGGGAATTACAAACAAATTCGGACAGCGCCGGTTTTAAACTTTTAACAAAAACAAATAAGGTTTACTTAAAACAGCCAGCCAAAACCGACAGCCTTGGTATTGGTATCGATAGCCTTACAATTAGCGCTGAGGTGCGGCACGACAGCGTCTTGTACCGGGTATTATGGAACGATTTAAGTAACCGGCAGGCAAGTAATGGCGATGTTGAAGGAATTTTTCATTTCAAAAATATTAAAAGTATCGATTCCAAATTTACTGATGTAGAAATACTTATCGACAGCGCACTTTGGCAAATTTCAGATAATAACTATTTTTATTTCGACTCTACCGGATATTTTTTCAGAGATGTGAATTTTTCCAGCAGCAACTCCAGCCTCAGCATAGATGGCGGAATGACTGCTAATCCTGATGATAGCCTTAACATGAAGTTTAAAGATCTTAATATTTCATATCTCGATTATTTGATTGCAAACAAAGATATTGACATAAATGGAATTCTTAACGGAAATGTTGTTTTAATAAGTTTGTTGACAAATCCCAACTTTCTGGTTGATATTAATTTGTCTGACCTTTTTTTTAATGACGAGGAACTTGGAGACCTGATGTTTAATACTGTCTGGGATGAAAACAAAAAACTTCTTGACGTTGATATTGGACTATTCCGTAAAGGAAACCGTGATACAAGTGAAGTACTCTCGATAAAAGGCGAATATTTTCCCACAGAGAATGACCGGAATTTTAACATCGACATTGAACTGAACAAGTTTAATACTTTTGTACTAAATCCATTTACCGAAAAATTCGTTGAGATAGAACCCGAAAGCCATGCAGGCGGGTCTTTGCATTTCGACGGCACATATTCCAAACCGGCGCTCACCGGCAATGTCAACCTGACGCAGACAAAACTTCTGATCAAATACCTGAATGTGCTTTATTCGGCAAAAGGCTCATTCGAAATAGGTGAAAATTTTATCAACGTAAACAAACTTAAACTTTATGATCCTGAAAATCATGCGGCAACATGCTCCGGAAATATTTACCATGATTATTTTAATGATTTCATCTTTGATATAAATATTAAGCAGGATAATTTTGAAACACTGAATACTTCATTAAAGGATAACCAGCTTTTTTACGGAACAGCAATTATTTCCGGAAACACTGATATCGACGGGCCTTTGGATAATATCAAAATGGATTTAAACGTGAAAACAGAAAAAGAAACACGAATATTTATTCCCATAAGTTCTTCGGTGAGTGTATCGAAAAATGATTTTATTATTTTTATTAATTCCATTGATACAGGCGTTCAGAAAAAGCGACAGTATAATGTAGATCTTAAAGGATTTACAATGGCATTAAATCTTGATGTGACTTCAGATGCCCAAATCCAGTTATTTTTACCCAACAATATGGGGAATATCAAAGCTAAGGGAGACGGGAATATCAGGCTGGAGATCGATCCCGGAGGAGATTTTTCAATTGACGGTGATTATGTAATTTCAAGAGGAAAATTTCGTTTCACATTTGAAAATATTATTGGCCGGGATTTTGATATTCTGAAAGGGAGTAAAATCTCCTGGACGGGTAACCCTAATGACGCTAAAGTTAATCTGAAAGCAATCTATTCCGTAAAAACCACCTTAGACGGCCTCCGCCTTCAAACCGATTCATCTTCGGTTTATAATACACGGATTCATGTTGATTGCATTATCGGATTGACAAATGCACTCTTTAATCCTGATATACATTTTTCTCTCGACTTTACCAATGTAGCCGAAGACGTTAAACAATTAATTTTTGCTTCTCTCGATACCACAGACCAATCGGTTATGAGCCAGCAATTCCTATCGCTGCTTGTTTTAGGTAATTTCAGTTACACTACAGGTTCATCCGGAAATATCGGTAACACAGGTTTTACTATACTCGCAAACCAGATAAACAACTGGCTATCGAAAATAAGTCAGGATTTTGATATCGGTATTAATTATTTGCCGGGATCACAGATGACCGAAGATGAGCTTGAAGTAGCTATGAGAACACAGTTATTCAACGACCGTCTTTCAATCGACGGAAACTTCGGAATGCGAGGCACATCACAATCTCAGAATACAAGTAATGTGGTGGGTGATATAAATGTTGAATATAAAATAACAAAAGACGGGCGTTTCAGGATCAAGGCTTTTAACAGGACAAACGATATCAGCTTCTTTGAGGATAATGCCCCATACACCCAAGGTGTCGGTATTTTTTACAAAAAAGAATTCAATAAGTTTAAAGATATTTTTAAAAGAGATAAAGAAAAGAAAAAACGAAGAGAAGAAAGAAAGAAAAAAAAGAAAAACATCAGCGACTCAGCCTCAAGCGAAAATTAATTGTTATGCATTATTTTGTTAAATGTCGAAGCGAAGCTGAGATCCCGATAGCGAAGCATGAGCGTATCGGGAGTTAAATTGTTAAATGGCTAA
>CBDUSJ010000181.1:0-5708 GCA_965369845.1 uncultured bacterium
AATAATGAATGTTGACATATTATATTATTCACAGAAATTTTCTTTATATTATTAGCTAAAAAAAAATTAACTATGAAAAAAAAATTAACGCATTTCCTAATCCTGATTCTAAGTATCTTTATGATACTTTCAGTAAAAACATACTCCCAAAACAAGGAGGGCGGGCTCGAGCTAAATGATCTTCAGGAGTATTGGGCGAATCAGTATGATCAGACACGGCCCAACAGTTTAAATTTTGGTTTCATCGAGCATGAAGTAAAAGCTAAAGCTCTGCCGGATGGTTGTTATTTTGGCATCGGCGATGATCAGAATTATTATGTTCCCGGTGGAATTGATTGTGAAACATGTACCTCTCTTGGTGGTCAGCCAAAAACCAATCAGGCTTATGTCTGGGGCCTGACAAAAGAATCCGGCAAACTGTATTTCGGAACAGCGGCCAACGTTCATTGCCTTGTGATGGGCACATTCCTCGGAATGCCAATCCCTAATGCAAACGACTGCTGGGTTTGTGAATTTGGCGAGAGTCCCTTTGTGCCCCCTCTACCACCTTCAATCGGTGACTGGAGGCCGGCAAGAATATTAAAATATGATATTGAAACTGAAACTCATACTGACATCACACCTCCCGATCCTTTGCTTATGCAAATTACGGGACTTCGTTCGGCCGGAAGCATGAATGGTGTCGCATTGCTTGGCGGGCCAAGTATGGCAGGTGGAGTTAACATTTTTGCTTTCAATACAGAAACTGACGAATACTTAGGATCATATAATCTCCTTTTAGTTCCCGGCACAGTTATTCCGATAAATAACATCCGTAAATGGCTTGTGGTTGACGATGTTCTTTATCTTGGTTTGGGAACGCTCGAGGGAGGCAGTATACTACGCTGGTCAGGTGATGTTAATGATCCGTTCCAGTTTGAAACAGTTGGGAATATCGAAGGACAGGCTGCTGAACTGGCATTACATGACGGCCGGATTTTTGTCTCGACATGGCCGGTGATATCCGGTTTTAATATAACCTTCACAGCAGGCCTGTGGATGAGCCCCGAAATACCACAGGGTGGATTAACAAACGAACATATTGATTTATGGGAAAAGGTATGGGAAGCTACCGATTATGAGCCGGACTCTGTTACTGCTAATACTTATGGCGGGGGCGCTCTTGTATCTTACGGAGGCTCGCTTTACTGGGGAACAATGCACGTGCCTTTCGTTTCAACCCTTTATCATTTTATGGCTTATCCACCGGCAACCCTTGCCGACTCTCTTCTTGGAGTCCTTGGCACGTACAGAGCAATCAGCATTTTCAGAGGCAGTAACTTCGGAACTCCCGAGCAGGATGTGGATTTACTTTATGGAAATCACTATCTGCCAAAATACACACCCGGCACAGGTTGGGAACTTGTTTCAAATAATATGAATGAGCCCCCTCTCTACGGCCCATCAGGTATATGGAACCTGTTTAATAATTATACATGGACAATGGACATTTACAACGAACAGTTGTATCTTGGCACAATGGACTGGAGTTTTCTGCTGTATGGAATATTAGGTGAACTTTTTCAGGATGCATTTAATTTCCAGAACATCAAGAACGAAGGAATGAAATTTGTTAACATCGGAGACTTTTTATTTCCGGAGTTTTTCTTTGGCGCCGATTTATTCCGTTTCCCTGTTCCGGGTCATCCTGCCATACCTGTAAGCGTTGGTGGAGTTGGAAATCATAAAAATTATGGGATAAGAACAATGCTGAGTGATGAAGATTATCTTTATCTTGGAACGGCAAATCCTATGAATCTTAGCCCTGAAGGCGGCTGGGAACTTATTGAGTTAAAAGATAATATTTCGGGAGTATTCTGTCCTGAAAACTTTTCAGTTTGTATCGATGAACCTCCGTTCCCATTAGAAGGTGCAACACCTGAAGGAGGCAATTATTCAGGCGAGGGTGTAGTAGATGGTATTTTTGATGCTGCTCTTGCAGGAGTAGGAATTCATGAAATTACTTATACCTATACAGGTGATAATGGATGTCCCGGTTTCTGTACATTTGAAATTACAGTATTTCCGCTGCCGGAAGTTTATGCAGGTGAAGATGGTACAATCTGTCAATATTTTCCATTTTGGTTAGATGATGCAACTGCTGAAAATTATAGCTCGCTCTTATGGACAACCGGGGGCTTTGGTGATTTTGATTTTCCTGATTCACTCAACCCGGTTTATATTGCTGCTCCGGAAGATGCAGGAACAGTAGTTACACTTTGTCTGACAGCACAACCTATTGACCCCTGTACAGTTGCTGCTGTAGATTGTAGAGATATATCAGTAATAGGATTAGCAACAGCAGATGCAGGTGTTGATGCCTCGATTTGTGATTACGAAACTTTCATGACCAACGGCTCGGCAACCAATTATTCATCTACTATGTGGACTACCGGTGGTGATGGTACTTTCGGAAATGAATTCCTATTGATAGCTGAGTATTTTCCAGGACCTAACGACAAAGCTAACGGAAGCGTTGAACTGTGTCTGACAGCCTTTGCAATTAATCCTTGCGATATTGATGCCGAAGATTGCATGACTCTTACAATACTTTCAATCCCAATAATTATAACAAATCCTGTTAATGTATCCGCACCCTGGGGTACAACCGTTGATTTTATCATTGTTGACGAATTTGCCAACAGTTATCAGTGGTATGGTCCGGCATGGTTAATAATTCCATGTGCAACAGACGCAACCCTGACAATTCCTGATATTACTCTGGCTGACGAAGGTGAATATTATTGCGAAGTTGCCAACGAATGTGCTACCGTAACCAGTGATATTGCAACACTCACTGTGGAACCATCGGAACAGATTATCGATTTGCCGGCCTCACTTAATGGATTCTCAACTTATCTTAATTTGGTTAATGATGACATTGCAACTATAGTAGCGCCTCTTGGAGCTAATTTATCTACACTCGAATTTATTGATGAAGTTTACATACCGGGTGGAGTTTCATTTGTTTGGGATGAAGAAAAAGGCGCTAAGGCATTTATGGCTAACCCGAATGTTCTGTCGGTATTTGGTTATCCAACTCTTGGTTATTTATTAAATCTGCCTGCCGGATGGTCTATAATGCCGGTATGGAACCAGTGGGTTGTTAATGCCGCTGATGTTTTTGACCCATTAGGCGCTGATCTCATTGTTGCTTCCAGCCTTGACTATTCAGGGGTTTACTGGCCAGAAACCGGAATATTCACACTTGAATTATTAGTTCCCGGATGCTCATATTATATTGCGCTTGAATATCCGGCAACACTCGACTTTGATGTGCCGATTGTTGATACTATTGTAGGTTATCAGCCTTTGCCGGCTAACATAACCAACTGGAATGACGTTGAGATGACAGGTAATCAGCATTTATTTGCTGTTACTACTGATGCTCTTTCACAGTTAGAAATTGGCGATGTTATTGGCGCATTCAACCAATATGGCGAAATTGCAGGTATGGTAGAAATAGAAAGCATGAATAATCTGGCGTTAAGAGTTTTCGCTGATAATATTTTTACAAGTAAAACTGACGGATTTGTTAATGGCGATATGATTACCTTCCATGTATTCCGTTCTTCAACCGGTGAAGAATTCGATGTTATTGCAACATTCGATGCAAAAATGCCAAACACCAATATCTTCGAAAATGAAGGTCTGTCGATGATCACCAACTTCAAGCTTGGCGCAACTTCAATCGGTGAAATTGCAGGCGACTTTGAAGTACAACTCTACCCGAATCCTGCTAAAGACCTTGTTAATATCATTTACAGGGGAGAAATGGATAACCACTTCAATGTTAAAATTTACACCAGTAAAGGACAGCTTGTTCGCGAAGAAATAATGAATCAGAATAACCTGACGATCAAGCTTTCTGGAATTGAAGAAGGAATATATTTCCTTAAAATTAGTAATGAACAAAAAGTTGTGGTTAAAAAGTTGATTAAAAAATAATAAATAATTTTTCTTTGATGTTTTTCTATTTAAAAATAAACATTATCTTTGCACCCGTTTTTAGAATTACATAGTAAATAGTTAGAGCGATGAGCAAGAATGAACTAATTAAATTTGTTGAAGATCAGGTAAAAATAACAGAATTGCCAGATTTTAATGCAGGAGATACTATCACTGTTCAATATAAAATAATTGAAGGTAGCAAAGAACGTTTACAGAATTTTAAGGGTGTGGTATTACAAAGAAAAGGTAGCGGGCCTTCCGAAACTTTTACTGTAAGAAAAATATCGGGTAACACGGGTGTTGAAAGAATATTCCCAATTTCTTCCCCTTTTATCAAAAAAATTTCCGTTAATAAAAGAGGCGTTGTAAGAAGAGCAAGGATATTCTACCTGAGAGGCCTTAGAGGTAAGAAAGCAAGGATCAAAGAAAAAAGGATTTAGTTTTTGTTTTTCATAATAATTTGTGTTTTTATCCCGGCTTCGGCCGGGATTTTTTTTTGAGTTTTCAGGAATTAATATGTTTGACCAACAAGCGTTTTTCTCGTAGTATTCTAAAAATTTTTCCGTCTTCGGCAAGATGAGTATTTGGAAAAATATCCTGTGCTTCAGTTAGCAAGTCATCAAGTTTGCGATAACGCGCCGAAAAATGTCCGAGAATCAAATTTTTTACATTAGCTTTTTTTGCAATACTTGCTGCCTGATCAGCGGTGGAATGATATTTTTCCGCTGCTATATTCGCCATATTTTTCATAAATGTAGCTTCGTGGTATAAAAGATCAACATTCCTGATATATGGAATTACCGGTTCAAAGTAGCTTGTATCGGAGCAAAATGCAAAAGACCGCGGTTGGGGAGGTGAAACAGTAATTTGTTCGTTTAAATAAATTTTACCTTCCGGATTTATGTAATCAGCGCCGTTTTTTATTTTTTGAAACTCACAAATAGGGACATCTTCTTTTAAAATAAAATTCTTTTTTATTTTTCTTGCCCGTTCTTTTTCGATAAAGAGGAATCCGGTTGTGGGAACACTGTGGTTAAGGGGAAATGTTTTTACGGCTATATCTTTATTTTCAAAAATAGTTGCCGGCACGTCAGCATCGATTGGGTGAAAAATAAGTGGGTATAAAAGCCTTGTACCTGATACTGTAAGCTGAAGATTAATTATTTCCTCGATAGCCGGATTGGCATATATATGAAGTTCTTTATCTCTTCCGAGAAGGTGATAAGTTGAGATTAATCCGATAAGACCGAAAAAATGATCGCCGTGAAGATGACTGATGAAAATATGATTTATTTTCTGAATTTTAATCTTAAATCTTCTGAGCTGAATTTGTGTGCCTTCGCCACAATCAACAAGAAAATACTTGTAATTTATGTTTACAAGAATACTTGTGGGATTTCTGCTCGACGTGGGTGTGGCAGAACTACTTCCTAATATTGTAATTGAAAAAATCATTATTCCGGTAAAAATATCAAAAAAAAATCAGGTAAATAATGGTATAAAAAAAATCTCCCCAAATAAATCGGAGAGATTTTTTTAAAAGGAATAACAAAACTTATTTATCTTTATTATCTTCTTCAACTTTTTTCACTTCATCTTTCACTTCTGCTTTTTTATCAACTTTCTTTTTAACTTTCTTTTCTGCTTTTTTCTTTTCAACCTTCACTTTATCTTTTGCTTTATCCTTCTTTTCAACTTTCTTTTCAACCTTCGTTTCA
>CBDUSJ010000182.1:0-5681 GCA_965369845.1 uncultured bacterium
TTAAGTATAAGAAAAAGATTAAAAGAAAACCCGATGAGGAAAATAAAAAAGAAAAATTTGAAAAATTTGCGAATAATCACCTAATCAATTTACCTGAAAATTTTAAGTTTAACAGGGATGAAGCCCATGAAAGATAAAGCTTTTATAGATACTAATGTTTTGGTTTATTATTTTCAAAAGAAAAACGAACCAAAGAAAATAATTGCCAGAAGTCTTATTAATGATTATATTGATAATATTGCCATTAGTACTCAAATCCTCGGGGAATTATTCAATGTATTGAAAAAATCAGGTAATACAAGCGAAAGGAGTACTGAAATTGTTAAGGAATGCCTTGTAAATTTTGAGGTTATTTCAATAGAACCCTATATTGTTTCTCAAGCCCTTTTTATACATCAAAGATATGGATATAGTTATTACGATAGTCAGGTAATTTATGCTGCGTTACATTCGTATTGCAAAATTTTATTTACAGAAGACCTCCACCATAACCAACTAATTGAAAACAAACTTTGGATTATTAATCCGTTTAAAACAGAATGAAAAAAATAGAGGGCGTTTACGCCCTTATACCGACCAGCTATCAATTTACTCAAAATACTTCACTTCGTTTGTATTTTAAGATTGATAGTCTGTCGGTATTAACCAAACCATGCTAACAAGATTTATTTTATTACCTTGTTAGCGGTTTGGTATTACACACAAACCAAAAAGGCGTGAACGCCTTACATAAAATTCAAA
This sequence comes from uncultured bacterium, assembly GCA_965369845.1. Taxonomy (GTDB): domain Bacteria; phylum Bacteroidota; class Bacteroidia; order Bacteroidales; family 4484-276; genus CBDUSJ01. Next base: position 742 of record CBDUSJ010000182.1, read on the forward strand.
GCATCCATCTTTGGATCAGGGTGAACCTTATAAAATAAAGAACAAATATCCCATTCTGTAATATTTTTCCTACCTTTGCTATTAAAGGACATTTTATGAAAACAAAAAATTTATTAATAATTATTCTTTTGCTGGCAACATTTAATTTAATTGCTCAGCATAAAAAAGAAACAAATGGCACAGAAAAATCTGTTACGCTACAAACGAAATCGGGAAATATAGAAGGAACTCTTTTAATCCCTGATAACTTGTCTGATGTTCCGGTAGCATTAATAATTGCAGGTTCGGGGCCAACGGACAGAGATGGCAATAATCCAATGATGAAAAATAATTCATTAAAAATGTTAGCCGAAGAACTTTGCAAAAATGACATTGCTTCATTAAGGTATGATAAAAGGGGAATTGCCGCAAGTAACGATGCCGGATTAGACGAAAATAAATTGCGTTTTGAAAACTATGTTGATGATGCTATAGCCTGGATTGAATTATTGAAACAGGAAAAACAATTTAACAAGATTGTTGTAATTGGTCATAGCGAAGGTTCTTTAATTGGAATGATTGCCTCTCAAAAAGCACCGGCTGATATTTTTATTTCAATTGCCGGTGTTGGTCAGTCGGCAGACAAAACCCTTAAGGAACAGCTTAAATCTCAGCCACAAATTGTTATTGACGCTGCCTTCCCCATTATTGACAGTTTGGTGCTAGGGAAAACAGTTGATAATGTTGACCCAATGTTATACTCTTTGTTTAGGCCAAGTGTGCAACCATACATAATTTCATGGTTCAAATACGACCCTCAAAATGAAATTAAAAAATTAAATCAGCCGGTGTTAATCGTGCAAGGCACAACAGATATTCAAGTAAATATTGAGGATGCAAAAAAACTATTGAAAGCTAATCCTAATGCAAAAATGGTTATAATTGAGGGTATGAATCATATTTTTAAAGAGGCAGAATTAGATAGACAAAAAAATATACAGACATATAGCCAACCGGAATTGCCAATAAAAAAAGAATTAGTGAAAAAGATTGTAGATTTTATTAATGAAAAATGAAACTAAAAAAAATGTTTATCGGACCGAATTGACGCCTGTCGATTTTTTACGTCGTAATGCTTATGTGCTGCCAGACAAAGTGGCTGTAGTGTACGGTGAAAGGCGTTACACTTATCGCGAGCTTGAAGAACGCGTGAACCGCCTGGCATCGCAGTTACGAAATGTTGGTTTGCAAAAACATGAGCGAGTTGCTTTTTTATGCCCGAATATACCGGCTTTGCTTGAGGCTCATTTTGCCGTCCCGGCTGCCGGCGGTATCTTGGTCGCTATCAACATCCGTTTAAGTTCTGACGAGATTGCTTACATTTTGGAACATTCCGGCGCCCGTTTCCTGTTTGTTGATTCAGAATTGCAATCATTTATTGATCCGTTTGATACTTCAGGCCTCAATGTGATACGTGTTAACGACACCGGCAAGTCTGATGATCCTTATGAGGTGTTCATGTCAAAGGGCTCATCTGATCCGGTTGAAAGTTGGTTTGAAGAGGAAGAAGAACCTATTTCGATAAATTATACTTCTGGCACAACCGGAAGGCCTAAAGGTGTAGTTTATACTCACCGTGGCGCTTACCTCAATGCTTTGGGCAGTGTAATTGAGACCGGCATGAATTTTAACAGTGTTTACTTGTGGACACTTCCTATGTTTCATTGTAATGGGTGGTGTTTTACCTGGGCAGTAACTGCAGTAGCCGGCACGCATGTTTGCTTACGTAAAACAGACCCTGACAAGATTTGGGATTTAATTAAAAATGAGGGGGTGACTCATTTCAATGGAACACCAACAGTATTAAATATATTGGTAAATCATCCAAAAGCAGGTCAGTTAAACCATACCGTGACTTTGACAATTGGAGGAGCCCCGCCATCCCCAACATTGTTGGAAAAAATCAAAGCGTTAAACTTTAAACCTATTCATACTTATGGCCTCACCGAAACGTATGGCCCCTATACAGTTTGTGAATGGCATCAGACCTGGGATAACCTCTCATTGGAAGAACAGGCTCGTCTCCGTGCCAGGCAAGGCCAGGCATACATTACCGCCGAGATGGTACGGGTTGTTGATGAAAATATGAATAATGTCCCTCGCGATGGTAGAACCATAGGTGAAGTTGTGATGCGTGGTAATAATGTGATGAAGGAATATTTCAAAGACCCGAAAGGGACGAGCAATGTGTTTCGGGGCGGTTGGTTTCATTCGGGTGACTTGGCAGTATGGCATCCTGACGGTTACATCGAACTGCGTGACCGCTTAAAGGATATCATCATTTCAGGTGGTGAGAATATCTCGACTATCGAGGTAGAGCAGGCAGTAGTCAAACATCCGGCTGTTTTGGAATGTGCCGTAATTGCTATCCCGGATGAGAAATGGGGCGAACGTCCCAAAGCTTTTGTAACCTTGAAAAAAGGAGCCTACCTCACTGAAGGAGAAATCATCGCGTTTTGTCAGGAGCAGATAGCTCACTTTAAATGTCCGGATGCGGTCGAGTTTGGTGATATTCCCAAAACTTCAACCGGCAAAGTGCAAAAATATATCCTGCGTGAAAAAGAATGGGGTAAACACGAAAAACGAATCAACTAAATTTTCCTTTCGATCAAATAAATAATGGCTAAATAATACTTAATGAAAATATATTATTTTTACTGCAAAATTCATTTATTATGTTTCAAAAATACAGATTGTTTTTTTTCATTTTGATCATCCTTGTTGTAGGATTCCTACTCTGGTTTTATGTATCGATAGTAGTTTATATATTAATTGCTGCTGTTCTGTCAATCATTGGGCAGCCGATTGTTCAATTTTTTGACAAGATAAAAATACCGCATGTTCTTGGCGCATTTTTAACCTTGCTTTTGTTGATTGCAATTTTTCTATCGTTATTTTCAATTTTTGTTCCTTTATTTATTCAAGAGGCCGGGATAATATCTAATCTTGATTTCAAATCGATTGGTCAGGGTTTTCAAGAGCCGTTGCAACAACTGAGAGAAATTTTGGTAAGATATAAGATCATGGAAAATAATGAGACTATGGCACAATATTTAGACCAACGAATGGAAAGTTTGGTAAGTATTGCAACTTTCTCGGGAATTATCAAACATATTTTTGGTGCAACCGGTACATTTATTGTCGGCGTTTTCTCGGTTTCTTTCATTACTCTTTTCTTCCTGAAAGACAAGTATATGTTCAATAATATTGTTCTTTCGTTAGTACAAAACAAATATCATGAACAGGTAAATAATATTTTATATAAAACCAAGGGACTGTTACAAAGATATTTCATCGGACTTATTTGCGATATAATATTAATGATGACCTTAATAAGTATTGCAATGACAATTTTCGGTGTTCATAGTCCATTGCTGATAGGATTTTTTGCAGGATTAGCGGTAATTATTCCTTATATCGGGCCACTGATTGGTGCTACTATAGCCGTGATAATTGGTGTTACGGGCGCTTTAAGTGTCGATGTCCACACAGTAATTTTACCACTTGTACTTAAAATTCTGGCTATATACTTTGTAATTAATATTAATGACGGATTGGTATTCCAACCGTTAATTTATGGAAAAAGTGTTAAAGCCAGTCCTCTTGAGATTTTCCTGATACTATTGATATCAGGAACTACTGCAGGTATCACGGGTATGATAGTTGCTATTCCTGTTTATACCTTTATCAGGATAATAGCCAAGGAATTTCTTTACCAGTACAATGCTGTAAAGGATTTAACCGAAGGGCTGTAATCTATTTAACACAAAACATATTTAAGAGATAACTGTAAAAGATTTATTTTTGTGCCCTTATTAATAGTATTTGTTTTATGGCGCTGATACATTCGTTTGAAAAAAGTGGAAATTTTCTGTTCCGGCATCGGGGAGAAATTCCTGTCGTATTGTTTATTTTTGCAATTCCGGTTATTTATTTAACAAATTACCTGCAGATACCGGAAATTTTCCGTTTGATAATTAACATTGTTGCAATATTTTTAAGCATCACCGGCTTTATTATCAGGGCTGTGACAATTGGCACTACACCTGCAGGAACATCGGGAAGAAATACAAAAGACGGTCAGGTTGCCGAAGAACTGAACACCGCCGGCATTTATTCAACAATACGACATCCGCTGTATTTAGGCAATTATCTTATGTGGATAGGAATAGTGATCTTCTCATACAATTTTTATTTTGTAATTATTATTTCTCTTGCTTTCTGGCTGTATTATGAAAGAATTATGTTTGCAGAGGAACGTTTTCTCGAAAAAAAATTCGGACTGAAATATTTAGACTGGTCGCTGACAGCGCCGGCATTTATTCCATCATTTAAAAATTACAGAAAAAACACTATTCCATTTTCATTAAGGAGTGTGCTACGCAGGGAATATTCAGGAGTTTTGGCTACTGTATTTGGTTTTGCCTTTATCGATAATCTGAGGTATTTTTTTACTTATCAGGAATTCTCACCTTTCAGGCTTTCAAACATCATTCTTATAATTACAATAATTATTGTATTGATATTAAGAACTATAAAACATCACACAAGCCGGCTCAGTGAAAAGGGCAGGTCGTGATTTGTTTTTATCATTCATTTCAATATTTATAACGTAACGGTAAGTATAAGAAACGTAGGGCAGTTTAATCGAATATTTTTCAACTTACTACACTATATTATTGAAATAAAAGGCTTAATTTAAACACTTTCTGCCCTATGTTTTTTATACATTGTTGAACTAAACATCCCTTTCGGGAGGTAGCTAAAAAGCACTTACACAAAAATAATGTATATTGCTCACATTATAAATCAAACTTTATTAATTATGAGCAAAAATACAATTTATTTTGAAGCCTGCAACAAGGTTGTCGGTTTTCAACAAATGGGAGAAGAGTTTATTC
>CBDUSJ010000183.1:0-5668 GCA_965369845.1 uncultured bacterium
AAACAGATACTCCAATTTGGCCCGCGATTATTGGATAAAGATTTTTGTCTTATGCAATATCATCAACTTTATATGTTCTTCTTGAACCATCAAGGAAATATTTAAAAAGAGGTTTATTTTCTTTACTTATTTTTTTTGATAAATCGTAAATTGATTTTGATGTTTTAAGGCTTTTATCAGTTTCTCCTTTCCGTCCTACTTTTATTTCTTTTTTATCATCATATATAAGTTTTGGTACTTCAATGGCTTCAAAACAATATTTATAAGATTTATAGTTTTTCCCATTAGTTTCTTTTGCTATATAATCTAAAAGATTTCTCATTCTGTAATTCCAAATTTATAAGCTATTTGCAGGCTAAAATTTCAATTTTTTTTACCTTGATTTTAATCTTTGCAATATTTTTTTATCATAAAGTACAACAAAAAGCAAAATATTATTTCATCATTTCCGAAATCCTTCCGACCACTCTAAAGCGATATCAACAAGCCATTCTGATATTCGTTTATCGGGCAAAAGACCTTTTTTTGCAAAATGAATATTTTTATCGGCAAACATTTTTTTCGTTTCTATTTTTTGACCCATCATAAAAAAAGCCGAAGTATTTGCCATTTTTTCAACACCCATTGAAAGATACAAACCAATTACAATGGTTTTTTCTTTTTTTTCCGTTGACTCTAAAATTACAGAAACTCCTTCCGTTGCAAATGATTGCCCCACTTCTACAAAAGAATAATCAAAATAATCAATTCCGGTTTTAGAACAAATATAATAACCGATTTCTTCGCACATCGAAACCCAAACCGGTTCAAAATCACTATCTCCATGAGCAAGAAGGACAACGCCTTCAGAACCGGGTTCAGTTGATAATTCTTTAACTCTGTCCAACATTGCTATTTTTAAGATGTCGCTATAATTTAATGTCGGGCCAATGGTTATTTTCATTTTTGTATTAACGATATCTATTTCTTCACTTTTAATTTCATCTAAAATATTTTTATCATTATACAATCCTAAAATAGTCGGAATATCGAACACAGAATGTCCTGACGGAGCGATTAACAATGGTATTGCATAAACTTTGTTTATATCGGTTTTTTCAAAATCTTCAATTACCGTATTAATTGACGGTTCATTAAATTCCATTAAAGCAACCCGAATTGCGCTAAAAGGATTATTGGTTTTTGCGGACATTATGTTTTTGACTTCATCTTCAATTTTTAAAACAGGACTGTTCCATTGCGGCGAAGGGGAGCCATGAGCAATAATGATCAAACCAAGTTTCTCCTGAGCATAAATACCGTTTGCAGATAATAGCAATACAATCGCTATTACCAAAATGCCTGATAGTTTTTTCATAATTAATTATATTAATAAAGTTTAAATTTTTTCCAAAGATAATTCTTTTGTTTAATTTCAAACTGCTAACGGGGTTACATAATAATTTATACCTTCGCTGCCGAAGAACAGTATAAAAACAAAGTGGATATATTCTTAATAATAATCGGTATTCTTTTATTGATAATCGGGTTAGCCGGTTGTATAATCCCTGGCATCCCGGGCCCGATACTTGCCTATTGTTCACTTCTTACTCTTCAATTTTCCGATTACCAGCCTTACAGCACAAATTTCCTGGTAATATGGGCGTTCATCATTCTTTTCATTACCGCGCTCGATTATTATATTCCGATATATGGAACCAAAAAATTGGGCGGAAGCAGGATGGGAGTGAATGGCAGTATAATCGGAATGGTTGTCGGATTTATTTTTTTGGGTCCATTTGGCTTGATAATAGGCACGTTTTTAGGCGCATGGTTCGGCGAATTAATTGCCGGAAAAAGCGCTCAAATAGCCTTAAAAGCTGCTTTGGGTTCATTCCTTGGTTTTTTGGCCGGAACCTTTGTAAAGATAATATCTGTTCTTATAATACTTTTTTATTTTATCACCGGATTAATTAATTAACAAAGTGAAGGTTAAGATAAATAAATATCTGAAACTTTTTATAAAAGTATTTTTATCGGTTGGGATACTGATTTTCGTTTTCTATAAAATTGACCTGCACCAGTTTTTTGATGTCCTGAAAAAGGTGAATTTTATATATCTTTTTTTTGCATTACTATTTTTTGCACTTTCAAAGTTTATTTCCGCACTCCGTTTAAATCGGTTTCTGAAACAAATAGAAATCAGGATTTCAGAAAAATACAATCTGAAACTTTACATTCTCGGGATGTTTTACAATTTGTTTCTTCCCGGTGGTATCGGAGGAGATGGATATAAAATCTATCTTCTGAATAAAAGATTTGATGTTAAAGCCCGGTCTGTTTTTTGGGCAATATTATTGGACAGGGTAAGCGGCTTGCTGGCATTGTTCTGTCTTGCCGTTTTACTGTCTTTTTTTATTCCTATTCCGGAGATTTATAAATATTTTATCTCGCTGTTGATACCGGCGGCGATATTATCTTTTTATTTTTTAATAAAATTATTATTCCGCCACTTTACTGCTATTTTCAGCAGAACCCTGTTTTTGTCATTCCTCGTGCAATTATCACAGGTTGTATCGGCAGTTTTAATTCTTGCTTCAATAAATACATGGGATCATACCGTTCAGTACATCTTTGTTTTTCTGATTTCGTCAATAGTTGCTGCCTTGCCCATAACAATTGGCGGGGTTGGGTCAAGGGAGATAACATTTTTATTTGGCGCCGAGATAATGCATCTTGATGTAAGTAATTCAATTGCTTTGAGTTTGCTTTTTTATATCCTGACAGTAATTGTGTCGTTCACAGGAATTTACTACAGCATTAAAAAGATATAACTGCTCATTAATCTAACTTCAACACAGCAAGGAAGGCTGATTGTGGAATATCAACATTTCCAACCTGCCGCATTCGTTTTTTACCTTTTTTCTGTTTTTCCAACAGCTTACGTTTCCTCGTTATATCGCCGCCATAACACTTGGCGGTAACATCTTTCCGCAAAGCTTTAACGGTTTCGCGGGCAATAATTTTTGTGCTGATAGCCGCCTGGATAGCCACATCGAATTGCTGGCGCGGGATTAGTTCTTTCAGCTTTTCGCACATTCGGCGCCCGAAAGAATAAGCATTATCAGAATGGATAAGTGTGGAAAGGGCGTCAACTTTTTCGCCGTTGAGCAAAATATCGAGCTTCACAAGTTTGGCGGGTTTAAATCCCGAAATATGATAATCGAAAGAGGCGTAACCCCTTGAAACACTTTTTAATTTGTCGTAAAAATCGAAAACAATTTCGGCAAGGGGCATCTCAAAAGTAATTTCCACCCTGTTGGTTGTAAGGTATATTTGGTTTTTCAGAGCGCCCCGCCTGTCGATGCAAAGATTCATTACCGGCCCAACATATTCCGACTGGACAATGACCTGGGCAATAATATAAGGTTCTTCAATATGGTCAAGATTATTTGCATCAGGCATACCCGAAGGATTGTGAACATCAATCATTTTGCCTTTTGTGGTAAATGCCTTGTACTGAACATTAGGCACGGTGGTTATCACATCCATATCGAACTCCCGGTCGAGCCGTTCCTGGATTATCTCCATGTGCAACAGACCCAAAAAACCACAACGGAAACCAAATCCAAGCGCAGCCGAAGATTCAGGCACGAAAGTCAGAGAGGCATCGTTTAACTGGAGTTTTTCTATTGAGCTGCGCAACTCTTCGTAATCGTCTGCATCTATAGGATAAACCCCGGCAAAAACCATTGGTTTTACATTTTCAAAACCTTTGATAGATTTTTCACAGGGGCGTTTCACATGGGTTATCGTATCCCCGACTTTTACTTCCTTCGAGGTTTTAATTCCCGAAATAATATATCCTACATCACCGGTGCGAAGAACTTCTTCGGGTTGATAATTGAGCTTGAGAACTCCTATTTCGTCGGCTTCGTATTCTTTGCCTGTCGCTACAAATTTTACAAAATCCCTTTTGCGTATTTCGCCGTTAAAAATTCTGAAGTAGGCAATTATTCCTCTGTATGAATTAAATACCGAGTCGAAGATCAGCGCTTGCAATGGGGAGTCAGGATCGCCTGAAGGCTGTGGAACCTTGTTAATGATCGTATCAAGAATTTTATCTACTCCGTAACCTGTTTTACCGCTCGCCTCGATAATTTCTTCCCTGTTACAACCGAGTAAATCAACGATCTGATCTTTTACATCCTCGGGCATTGCATTTTCAAGGTCCATTTTGTTGAGAACCGGAATAATTTCAAGGTCATTATCGACAGCCTGGTAAAGGTTTGAAATTGTTTGCGCCTGAATTCCCTGAGTTGCATCAACCACCAAAATAGCGCCTTCGCAGGCAGCAATAGATCTTGAAACTTCGTAGGAGAAGTCAACATGGCCTGGTGTGTCGATAAGGTTCAGGATATAATCTACATCATCATGCCGGTAATTCATCTGTATTGCATGGCTCTTGATAGTTATCCCGCGTTCGCGTTCAATGTCCATATCATCCAGAACCTGTTCCTGCAAATCCCTTCCGGAAACGGTTTCGGTAAATTCGAGCAATCGGTCGGCCAAGGTGCTTTTTCCGTGGTCGATATGAGCTATGATACAAAAATTTCTTATGTTTTTCACTGCCTGCAAAAATAGTATAAAATGTATATTTTTTTCCTTTACAAGTACAAATTTATTTTCAGCTTCAAGGTATTCTTTTAATTCGTTATCACTACTAATAAATTTATTGAATAATAATAGTCATGGAACTTATTGTAAAAGCCCCGAAATATCCCATAGCTCCGTTACTTAAATTTGTTACAGGATTTGCGGGTGCGGTGCCTCTTCCCATACCGTCTTCGGTAATATCAGCCAAAGTTTTAAAATAATCGTAAGTTGTTTTGTTAAGCGATAATAATTCAACGGTTACGGTATCATTAATCTGAAAGACCTCTGTCATTATCGGGATTTTCACAATATTACCGTCGAACACCAAATCATCTCGCAAATAAATATCGTTATTTACCAATTCACCTTTCTGGTATAATTTGAAACGGTAATAATTGTTTATTCCCGGCGGATCGGTAAAATTGCATTTAATTATGTAACCATCATCAAATCGTGGAGTTGCTTCAATAAATTCAGAACTTAAAGAATCAATATTAACTTTTTCGGGCATTGTGGAAATTGCAGAATATTGTTTACCTTCAGTCCAAACACTAAGTGAATATGTTGTTCCGGTTAAACCTTGAATAATGCCGGTTTGATAGATACCGTTTTCTGTTTCCTGTAAAGTATCAATATTTCCCAGATCATCCGAAATAATAACATCAGCGCCGGAAACAATTGGATAAATACCCGGATCAAAATAATCTTCGGTTTTGGTGAGCTTTACAATGTAAGGGCCGGCTTGGTCGGTAATTGTCGATTCGATTACCAATTTCGGTTCAGTATTTTTCAAATCAATATCGATCACATCCTCGCAGGAAGAGAGTATCAGGAGCAATATTGAGAATAATATTATGCTTTTTACTTTACTGTTCATATTTATTTTGTTTCTGTTGCCGGTTGCCGGTTGCCGGTTGCCGGTTGCCGGTTGCCGGTTGACCATGTTTGACGTTGACCGTTTTTAACCTTTTAAATAATTATTTAATTTATATGTTGACTTTTTCTTTTTTGCTTACTTTTATCTTCACCGATA
>CBDUSJ010000184.1:0-5662 GCA_965369845.1 uncultured bacterium
CGGATGTGATCCGGCATTGCTGCTCCCCCTGTTGGACTCGAACCAACGACCCTCTGATTAACCGTCAGATGCTCTAACCCACTGAGCTAAGGAGGAATATTATATTTTATGTATCTTTAAAAAACGGTTTTTTAAAATGCGGTGCAAAGATATATTTTTTCTGAAAAAATAATAATTTTATATAAATTTATTTTATGATAATGTCATAATTTGAAAAGTTAGTTTCAATATTCCTGACAGTTCCTTCATCTTTTATTATTTTTGCCAGATAACAAAAACATTTTAGTATGCCTCAGAAAAAAAAATTATTTCTGCTCGATGCAATGGCTCTGATATACAGGGCATATTTTGCTTTGAATAAAAATCCCCGTATTAATTCTAAGGGATTGAATACTTCGGCTATTCTTGGTTTTGGAAATACTCTGTTTGATGTGCTCCGAAACGAAAAGCCCACACATATCGGCGTTGCATTCGACACAATGGCGCCAACCGTCAGGAAGGAAGGATTTATTGATTACAAAGCCAACAGAGAATCGATACCCGAAGACATTGCGATTTCCCTGCCATATATCCGAAAACTGATCGATGCATTTAATATTCCTATTTTACTTGCCGATGGTTATGAGGCGGATGATGTAATTGGAACGCTTGTAAAAAAAGCCGAAAAGCTGGATTTTATTACTTATATGATGACACCTGACAAAGATTTCGGGCAACTTGTTTCGGACAAGACATTTATCTATAAACCTGCCAGGATGGGAAACACAGCGGAAATTCTCGGAGTAAAAGAGGTTTGCGAAAAATTCAGTATTAAAAACCCGGAACAGGTCATCGATATTTTAGGGCTATGGGGCGATGCTTCCGACAATATACCCGGAATACCCGGAATAGGTGAAAAAAGATCAAAAGAACTGATAACCACTTATGGCAGTGTCGAAAATATTATCGCAAATTCCAAAAACCTGAAAGGGAAAATGCGGGAAAATGTTGAAACCTTTGCCCGTCAGGGACTTGAATCAAAAATGCTTGCGACTATTATTCTCGATGTGCCTGTTGAATTTGACGAGAAACAATTAAAAATTAAAGACCCTGACGAAAAAGCCCTTAAAGAGCTTTTTGCCGAGCTTGAATTCAAGGTATTTGCCAAACGTGTTTTTACAGAACTCTCACTTAAAAAACAAATATCCGGAAAACCGGAAAGCATAATCCAGGAAGATTTGTTCAGCCAGGCAGGTGTGGAAATCGATAGTATCAAAAATTTAAAAAATACTCCGCATAAATATTTTCTTGTTGAAACAAAAGAAGAAAGACAAAATCTGATAAATCTCCTTCAACAGGAAAAATTCTTTTGTTTCGATACAGAAACTACCGGCATCGACCCAAACAATTCAGAACTTGTCGGCGTCTCATTTTCAGTAAAATCACATGAGGCTTACTTTGTTTCTCTCCCCGAAAATTATAATGAATCTTTAAAAATAATAAATGAATTTAAGTCTCTTTTTGAAGATACCTCGATCGAAAAAGTGGGACAAAATATTAAGTTCGATATTTCTTTTTTAAAATGGTACGATATTGAAGTTAAAGGAAAATTTTTCGACACCATGCTTGCCCATTATCTCATCGAACCCGACATGCGCCATAATATGGATTTTCTATCGGAAAAATATCTTTCTTATGAACCTGTAAGTTACAATGACCTGACAGAAAAAAAGGGAAGCAAGCAACTTAAAATGCGCGATATTCAGAAAAACAAACTTCAAGAGCTAAAAGAATACGCCGCAGAGGATGCTGATATTACCCTGCAATTGAAATACAAATTGAAACCTTTGTTGAAAGAAACAAAAACCCAAAAATTATTTGAAGAGATAGAAATTCCGCTTGTGCCGGTTTTGGCATCTATGGAAGCCGAAGGAGTAAAAATTGATATCAATAATTTGAAAGATTATTCGAAGGTTCTTCAAATAGAAATAAATGAAGTAGAAAAAGAAATTCACGACCTTGCGGGAGAGGAATTCAATATTGGGTCGCCGAAGCAACTGGGGATTATTTTATTTGAAAAAATTAAAATTTCCGACAAGCCAAAACTCACAAAAACCAAACAGTACTCTACCGGTGAAGAGGTTCTTACCAAGCTTGAGAAAAAGCATCCTATTATTTCAAAGATACTGGATTACCGTTCGTTGACAAAACTGAAATCCACTTATGTGGATACGCTTCCCATGCTTGTAAATAAACGCGATGGGAGAATTCACACATCCTACAACCAGGCTGTTACTTCTACCGGGCGGCTAAGTTCGAAAAACCCAAATCTACAGAATATTCCTGTCAGAACCGAAAAAGGAAGAGAAATACGAAAAGCATTTATCCCACGTAATGACGATTACACCTTGCTTGCAGCAGATTATTCACAGATAGAGCTGCGGATAATTGCCCATCTGAGTAAGGATAAAAATATGATAGAAGCATTTAATCAGGGTTTGGATATTCACACTGCCACTGCATCACGGGTTTATGGAACACCGATTGAACAAATAACAAAAGACATGCGGCGTAATGCAAAAACTGTAAATTTTGGAATTATTTACGGGATTTCTGCTTTCGGACTTTCAGAAAGGTTGAATATTCCCAGGGGCGAGGCGCGTGAAATTATCAACCAGTATTTCAGGCAATATCCGGAAATAAAAAATTATATGGATAAGAGTATTTCTTTCGCACGTCTTCACGGCTATGTTGAAACAATGATGGGGCGCAGGCGCTACCTTCGCGATATAAATTCTGCTAACGCCACAATCAGAGGATTTGCCGAGCGCAATGCAATCAACGCTCCGATACAGGGTTCATCGGCGGATATGATCAAAATTGCTATGATAAATATTTTTAATGACTTGTCGGAAAGAAATTTAAAAACAAGAATGATCCTGCAGGTTCATGACGAACTTGTTTTCGACACGTGTAAAAACGAACTTGATATCGTAAAATCAATTGTTGAGAACAGGATGAAAAACGCACTAAAATTGGATATCCCTGTGGTGGTTGACATAAATACCGGTAAAAACTGGCTTGAGGCGCATTAAAGCCCAAGACTTCCAAAGTGTTTTTAATGTAACCTTCGGAAACCTTTACTAATCAAATTTGAAATCTTTCCTATCTTTGTCGGCTTAGGTCGGAAATTTGAAATAAAATTATAAGATTATCATGAATTTAAAGGAAGATAAACGAATTGTAATGACACTCGATGCCGGGGGAACAAACTTTGTTTTTTCGGCTATGCAAGGTGCTGAAGAGGTAATTGAACAAATCAGGCTGTCAGCCAAAGGAAAAAATCTCGAAGAAGTTTTAAAAAGAATTATCCGTGGCTTCGAAGAAGTTAAGGCTAAACTAAAAGAGAAACCGGCGGCAATAAGTTTTGCCTTTCCCGGGCCTGCGGATTATCCTCTTGGAATTATAGGCGACCTTGCCAATTTGCCTTTGTTCAGGAGTGGAGTGGCATTAGGGCCAATGCTTGAAGAAAAATTCGGTATCCCGGTTTTTATTAACAACGATGGAGACCTCTTTGCTTACGGCGAAGCAATTGCCGGACTTTTACCCGAAATTAACAAATTACTTGAAGAAAAAGAAAATCCGAAAAGATATCAAAATCTTTTTGGTGCAACTTTCGGAACCGGCTTCGGTGGAGGTATTGTTTCGAAAGGAGAATTGTTTACCGGCGACAACTCGGCACAGGGTGAGATAAACAGGGTCAGAAACAAAATATATCCTTTTTACAGCGCTGAAGAAAGCGTTAGTATTCGCGGTATTAAAAAGGCTTATTCCCGTGGCGCCAAAATCGATGAAATGATATGTCCCACTCCGCAGTCGATTTTTGAAATAGGGATGGGAAAGGTTGAAGGAAATAAACAGGTTGCAATAAAAACATTTGAGAAATTTGCAATAGCCGCCGGCGATGCGCTGGCAAACTCGATTACCCTGATAGACGGCCTGATTGTTCTTGGAGGAGGTATTTCAGGGGCATATCCACTTTTCCTTCAAAAACTTGTGAACGAAATGAACAAGGCTTTCGAAACCCCTTGGGGTAAAAATCTTTCGCGCCTCGAAATTAAAGTGTTCAATCTTGAAAATATGAAGGAAAAAGAAAAGTTTCTTGCCGGCAAAACCCGCAAAATTCAAGTGCCTTTCAGCGATAAAAAAATAACTTATGACTCATTAAAGAGGGTAGGAGTGGGCATTACCAGATTGGGCACTTCAAAAGCAACCTCGGTGGGAGCATACGCTTTTGCGCTTAACCAACTTGATAGAAAAAGGTGATTACATTATAACATATTCCAAATAAAAAAATGTTAAATTACAGAAAAAAAATATTGTTGGCGTTAATAGAAATTTTTGGCAATGATTTGCCTGCAACAGATTTCCAGAAATTACTTTTTTTATTTACCGACAGGCAAACAGAAAAGTGCTTTTCTTTTGTTCCGTATAAATATGGTTGTTTTTCATTCCAAGCAATGGCTGATAAAAACAGTTTAATCAGAGACTGTTACCTGAAAGATAATACCAATTGGTCATTAAAAACAAAAAGCACTAACTATATCTTTGATCTAAAAGAAACAGACCGTAAGATATTAAACTACATAAAAATGCAGTATGGCGGAAGTAAAAGCAAAGATTTAATTATTCATATTTATATTAACTATCCATATTATGCAATTAACAGCGAAATTGCAGAAAAATATTTATCGAGAAAAGAACTACAAAATATTAAAAAATTCGTACCTACTCAGTATAAAACAGAGCTATTCACCATAGGCTACGAGGGAACCAACCTTGAAAATTATTTGAATAAACTAATTAAAAACAACATTAAAGTTTTATGCGATATACGAAAAAATCCTATAAGTCGTAAATATGGCTTTTCAAAGAAAACATTGAAAAATGCTTGTGAAGGCTTAAATATTAAATATATTCATTTTCCGGAATTAGGTATTGTGTCAGAAAAACGACAGTATTTAAAAAGTCAGGCAGATTATAACAAATTATTTGATGAATATGAAAATACAATTATTCCAAAACAAAAATATGCTATAGAACAAATATTTGAATTATTGCAAAAAGAACACAGAATTGCCTTAACATGTTTTGAAGCATCACACAAGCAATGTCATCGAAGCAGAGTTGCTAAAGCCATAAGTTGTTTACCGAAATGGGATTATTCTATTAATCATATTTGAATCATGTCAATTAAAAAAATACTGATCACAGTAAAAACATATCCGTCAATTTCAACTAAATATGACGAATTAGTATGTACTGCCGGAATAGATGAAGATGGTAACTGGATACGTATTTTTCCTATCCCGTTCAGAAAGTTAGATTATGTAAAAAGATACAGTAAATACGAATGGGTTGAAATTGATTTGGTTAAAAACATCAGTGATTTCAGGCCTGAAAGTTTTCGTCCGGTAAATATTGATGCTGAAGATTTAATCCGGTTCGTTGGGAAAATTGACACAAAAAACAATTGGGCGGAAAGAAAAAAATATGTTCTGAAAAATGTACGAGAAGACTTATCTAAATTAATAGAAGAAGCAAAAAACAAAAAAGTTTGTACTTCACTTGCAATTTTCAAACCTGTCAATATTATTGATTTTATTTATGAGCCCGTTGAAAG
>CBDUSJ010000185.1:0-5619 GCA_965369845.1 uncultured bacterium
TACCGAATGACAATTGAATGACCATCAAATGACTACCGAATGACAATTGAATGACCATAGAATGACCATAGAATGACAATCGAATGACTAACTAATGACCATTAATTCTTGAAAGAGGCTGTGCATATTTTTTAACGTCATCGGCTGTAATTTTTCTGTCGCACAAAATCACCAATCTTTCAATTACATTATGCAACTCTCTAACATTACCTGTCCATGGTAACTTTTTCAATTCCAGCATTGCCTCCTCCGAAACCGAACTAAGGGGGCGCCCCTGTTCATCACAAATCTGTTCGATGAAATGATCAACCAGCAGCGGAATATCTTCAACTCTTTCTCTCAATGTTGGAACATTAATCAATATCACACTTATCCTGTGGTATAAATCCTCTCTAAAGTTACCATTATCAATTTCTGTTTTCAGGTCTTTATTGGTTGCAACAATAATTCTGACATCAACGGGGATTTCTTTTTCACCTCCAACCCTGGTAATTTTATTTTCCTGCAAAGCTCTCAGTACTTTTGCCTGAGCCGACAAACTCATATCCCCTATTTCGTCGAGAAAAAGAGTGCCGCCGTTAGCCAGTTCAAAATCACCTTTTCGTTGCTTAATAGCCGAAGTAAACGATCCTTTCTCATGGCCAAATAGCTTGCTTTCGATCAATTCGGAAGGGATAGCCGCACAGTTAACCTCGATGAACGGACTTTGTGACCTTGAACTTTTTTCGTGAAGCCAACGTGCAACCAATTCCTTACCTGTTCCGTTATTGCCGGTTATTAGCACGCGTGCATTGGTTGTCGCCACTTTATCTATCATTTCTTTGATCTGTAACATTGCCGGAGAATCACCTATCATTTCCCATGTTTTACTAACCTGCTGTTTTAGATTTTTTGCCTCCATGATCAGATTCGATTTATCCATCGCATTTCGGATAGTGATCAACAACCTGTTTAGGTCGAGAGGCTTGGCAATAAAATCATAAGCCCCTTTTTTAATAGCCTCAACAGCCGTGTCGATGGTTCCATGACCTGAGATCATTATCACAGGGCACTCGGTAATTTTCATAATATGTTCGAGGGTTTCGATACCGTCCATATCCGGCATTTTGATATCACAAAGAATGACATCATATTTTTTGCTGTTAACAAATTTCAGTCCTTCAATACCGGTTTCGGCAACATCAACCTTGTATTTTTCATATTCAAGGATATCCCTGAGAGTGTTCCTTATGCTTTTTTCATCATCTATTACAAGTATTCTTGTCATATCGAAGTTTTTTAAAAGATGCCATAAATAGGCTTACTTAATTACAATCTTTTCCGTCCCCGAATAATTTTTATAAGTAATACGAATAAAATATACTCCGGAATTTAATTCGCTGAGAGCAACACATTTTCGACCATGACAGATAATTCCTGAAATTATGTGTTTTCCTGATAGATCAAAAACCGAATAATTTACCGGTTTTTCAAATCCTGAAAATTTAATATAAAAAATTCCGTCTGACGGATTCGGGTAAATGTTACAACTATATCGGTCGTAAATAAAAATCCCTCCCGGAATAAACTCCGACCAATAATTTTCATTTTTGTAATAATCAAGCCAAATGCCATTCGAATAATCCCACGACTGAAAAAGATATTCTGTCTGATTACCCGACATATCGTAATCGTATAATTGCCTGTAAACGTTCTGCCATATTCCTCCGAATGAATCCCAGTACTGACTAAGGTATTCGGTTCGCTTGCCTGCTGTGTTGTAAGTATAAACATTACGGTTATCGTTTACCCATTCGGCTTTATACCCTTCCCACAACTGAATTATCCTTTCTGTCAGCCATAAATTTTCATCATAATAAAATACATACCTTTTTGAGTTAACCCAGTTGCCTGTATTTTTCTGCCAGGATTGTTTTATTCGTTCTTTCTCATTGCCATTCTGATTATAAGAATGTTCCCAGCGAAACGAATTTATCCAGCCTTCAGACGTTTTATCCCAAATCTGAACTATCTGTTCTATCAGATACTCGTTCTCATCATAGTAATATAAATTTTTGGTGGAATCTCTCCAGGACATTGAAATGGTATCCCACATCCTGAAAACATCTTCTGTAAGCAAAGCTGAAGTATCGTACTCATATTGCATTTTTGAATACGTCTTCCAATTGTCGTTAACCGTATCAAGTTTTTGTTTTATTTTTTTTTCCAAAAGATTTTCATTATAAAAATAGCTTGTACGATAACCTTTGGTAAATTTATTTGATTGGAAATCCCATGTCTTATACCAGTTGACCAAGGTTTTACCATCAAGGTCAAATGCAATTGAATCGGAGAGCAACCATTTTTTCGATCCGGGATACCAGACCTTTACCAGCCATAATTCCTGTGTCAGGCTATCGTGATAAGTGGCAAGAAAACTGTACCTGCTCATCCAATTTCCTGATAAAGTATCGAAACCCATACTTTTTGCCTCAGTAAAATTCCCGTATTCATCCCGCGACAAAACCCTGTAAATTTCATCATTGAACCATTCCTGTCCGTAAGTATTTGCAAAATAATAATACGTTGAATCCAGAACATAACATCCCTCTCCTGAAAATGCCCGCCATCTGAACAATTTTTCCATTCCTAAAATTTCAGGTTTTTCTCTGACTTTTCCGTGATTATCAATAATACCGGAAATATTTACCGGTTGCGAAAATGATACGTCAAACAGAAGCGAAACTAAGATTAAGAGTAATAATTTCTTTGTCATATTTTTTACCGTTATTAAATTATCTTTTTAAAACTGAAGTTACCTTTTCAAAATTATTTGCTAAATTATAAAAAACCGGCACATTGTTTTTGATTTTTTTATAACTTTGAAAAAAATTTTAATTATGAAAAAGATAATAAAAAAAACACATTTATTCGTTTTGATTTCAATATTGATTGTATCATGCAGCAATATTGTGAAATCACAACAGTTAGTTGATTTTGGTTTTGAGAAGATTTATTCGGTATCTGTAAACGACAGTCTTGGCAATTCTGTTAAAAATGCCTGGGCGGGAGGTTTGAATGCCTGCCAGTTTAATGAAATAGATCTTAACCTTGACGGGATAAAGGATTTATTGATATTCGACAGGAACGGAAACCGGAAGCTGACATATCTCAACAATGGAATTAATGCTCAGGTGAGTTATGATTTTTCACCTGAATATACCGAAAAACTGCCTCGTTTTGATGATTGGGTAATTTTTACAGATTACAACAACGACGGTAAAAACGACATCTTTACTTATTCAAAAGGTTTTGCAGGAATAAAGGTTTATAAAAATATTTCTGAAACTTCTCTTGAATTTCAACTTGTTGTGTATCCGTATTTAAAATCATTTCAGGGATTAGGTTATGTTAACATTCTTGTTACCTACGCCGATTATCCGGCAATTTACGATATCGATAAAGACGGCGACCTCGACATTCTTACTTTCTGGGGCTTAGGTTCTTTTGTGGAAATGCACCTTAACGAATCGATGGAAAAATACGGGATTCCCGATTCGCTGATATTCCGAAAGACAGTAGTTTGCTGGGGCCGTTTTGCCGAAAGCGAAGAGTCGAACGTGATTTATCTCGATACCTGCTATCAGAAATCATTATCAGGAAATTCAGATGAGCAAAGACATACCGGTTCAACATTTTTAATTTTTGATGAAAATAACGACGGCCTTGACGACCTCCTTCTCGGCGATGTGGATTACTCAAGCCCTGCATTGCTTATAAACGGCGGCACACCCGAAGAAGCTCTGATGATTAGTCATACATTTATTTTTCCTGATTATAACGTTCCAATAGATATTTTGTCGTTTCCGGTGATGAATTATCTCGACATAAATAATGACGATAAAAAAGACCTCATCGTTTCGACATTTGACCCCAGTCTTATTAAATCAAGAAATATTGAAAGTGTATGGTTTTATAAAAATTTGGGAGAGAATAATTCTCCGGTTTTTGAGCTTCAGACAAAATCACTTTTTCAGGATGAGATGATCGATCTTGGCGCCGGAGCCTATCCGGTAATTTTCGATTATAACAACGACGGGCTGATGGATTTGGTTGTTAGTAATTTTGGTTATTTCGATTCTTTATATTACTCTGCAGGCTTGTTTTTAAATTGCATTTACCGCTCGCAGTTAGCTTTGTTTGAAAACACCGGAACAACCAATGAACCGGCATTTAAACTTATCACAAGGGATTTTGCAAACATTTCGCAACTTGAATTTGAAACGCCGCTACAAGGCGGTTACCCAGCTTTTGGTGATTTGGACGGCGATTCGGACGACGATATGTTGCTCGGAAATGAAAAAGGTAATTTGTTGTATTTCGAAAATATTGCATCCACAGGCCAGCCTGCCGATTTTGTGCTTAATAATAGAAACTACCAGAATATTGATGTAGGCTATTACAGCGCCCCACAGCTTTTCGACTTGAATGAAGACGGACTTACCGACCTGATTTGCGGCCGCAGGAACGGAACTCTTGTTTATTTTGAAAATACCGGAACGCAACAAATACCTGTTTTTACCCTGACAACCGACAGCCTTGGAAAAGTGGATGTTCGCAATCCTAATCTTTCAATTTTCGGTTATGCAATTCCTTACTTTTTTTATGGCAATGATGGAAAAATTAAATTATTCGTAGGTTCGGAATTTGGGAAAAATTTCTATTATAAAGAAATTGAGGAAAATCTTAACGGCGCTTTTACACCAGGTGATTTAAGCCTTGCCTGGATCAATCAGGGACTCAGAAGCAGTATGGCTGTCTATAATTTTAATGATGATAATTTTCCTGATATGATAATTGGAAATTACTCAGGCGGATTGTCATACTACAAAGGAGTAACTCCTCCCCCTGCCGGTTATCAGGAGCATCATCCAACTTCTTTTTCATTTAATATTTACCCTTCACCGGCAAGGGATTTTATTTTTATTGTTCTTGAAAATACAAGTCAGGATAATTCGGAACTAATAATTTATAATCTGTTGGGGAAAACTGTATTAAAAAAATCAATTGCTCCTTCAAACGAAATAACCTGCATTAATATTTCCGGTCTTGTAAACGGAATTTATTTCTGCAGGATTCAACAAAAATTAAAAACTACTTTTGGTTCAATTTCAAGTAAAAAATTTATCATTCAACATTAAATCAAAATGAAACGAGTATTTTTTTCTTTCATTTTTTTATTAGTTTTTTTTATCGGATACGGACAGCCGATTCCCAAAAGAGCGCCATCGGACATCGACTACAAATTAATGATGAAAAAGCTATCATACAAAGATTTGTCAGAAATAAAACTGCCGCCGGAGAGACCGGATTTTGATCCATGGTTTCTTTTCCAACCTGGTGTTTCCCGTTTTTTCGACCCAATTTACGATATGAGAAACACACCATGGCTTACTTCCGTTAAAACACAATCGTCGGGAGGATGCTGGGCATACTCGGCAATGGGGTCGGTGGAATCGCGCTGGCTTATGCTGAACATGGGCGAATATGACCTCTCTGATAATAATTTGAAATACTGCCATCGGTACATTCCTGAAAGAAGCACCAACGGAAATCATTGGATGGCATCAGCATATTTTG
>CBDUSJ010000186.1:0-5617 GCA_965369845.1 uncultured bacterium
CCTAAAGTTTTAGTTTCGCACCAAATTGTTGCAAAAATAGCAAGTATTTCATCTGATAATAATTTATTATTAAACATTTCATTATCCATTTTAATGAACTTTAGGCACTTTTTACTTTAGGCACTCTAGGTACTGATTATTTACCTGTTTTTTAATTTGGTGATGAAATTACAAAAAATTAGATTATGACAAAACATGATTCCGTAAAAAAAACTGACGATATTCCTGTTTTTTGGAGTATATCACCAGTTATCTTTAGGAGAAGAAAATGAAAAGGTTAATTTAAAATAAGTTTTTCAACTTTTAAAAATGATTCACCGTAAATCTTGATAATGTAAATACCTCTCTGCAGGTTTGACAGGTTAAATACTTTTTCACCTGATAATGTATTTTGAATCACTTCCTCACCTCGTGTATTTAAAATCCGGATTTCATAGATATTTTCCTGATTGCTTGCGCGGATAATTAATTTTCCATTACAGGGATTTGGATAAATACTAACATTTTCGGATAACACACCATTTACCGAAGTTGGATCGAACAACAATTCTTTAAAGGAAGACAGGCCGTTTGCTGAGAATTTTCCATCCACAGACGGCATTGATATATCAAAATTTACCTGAAGATTATATTCAGAATTTTCTGATGGACGATATAGCCTGAAAGATAATATCTCACCTGACAAAAAGCCTTCTTTAACCGGTGTTGTTGGGTCATCGCCAAACAGAGTAATAGAATAATTCCGGCTGTTGTCGGAAATTTCAACTACGCCTGCACATATTCCTTCATTTGTAAAAGCTCCTATAATATCACCGTTTTCGATATTCAAAAGAGTTTCGGTTTTGATTGCAATAATATGATCGTTTACTGTTTTTATGGGATCATTCCAGGTAGTTTGAATATTTTTGTCTGAAAAGTTTACAGGCGTTAATTTCAAATTTTCACCGGATTCGGGATAAGTAACAGAACAGTTGTTATTTACAGCAACTAAATATGCTTTGGCAGGTGACAAAGTCATTAAAGTCTGTATTCCCATTTCAGGCCAAAAAATGTTCATACCGGCGATTTCTTTAACAACTATTAGTTTGTCCATTACAAGCGCAAACAGATCGTTAACCGGCACATAAGATTTGCTTAAAACAGGGATTATGTTCCATGTAGGTAAAAGATCCACTGTAAGGTTTGCATCGGGGCATCCAATTATCGGAAGTTCAGCAGTATCCGATACTTTGATTTTATATCCGGAATGTGAATCCCAGTTGTAGAGAGTATTAATTCCCTGCCCCGGAAAATACATCCCTGTCAAGTTTTGAATTATTATCAATTCATCGTTGATGGGTTCGGTTAGGTTTACTATTGACTGTAGCCCCGATTTTGGTATGATATAACTAGAAATACCACTCCAGCCTGTTGGAATTTCAATATTATGTTTGTAATATGCATCGAGCTGGTTGACTATTGAAAGGGCCATAGTATAAAACCTATTGTTTGAAATAAGGAAACCTCCGGTTTGATACCCAACTGTGGCAACATATTCCTGCTCGTTTCCGGTCCATGAATATACTCTCCAGTTCATTAATTCTCCATAGCCGAAACCATCTTTTTCGGGAGTTGTGTTATCATCTCCCTGCGCTATTAGTGCGACATTTGCTTCGCCAGTCCATTCACCGGCTCCGCCACAGTGTTGTTCTCCGTCGTCTCCAATATAAAAAACACCGATAAAATCTCCTTCCTGCAGGGGAATCCCGCAATAATTCGGAGCACTCTCAATAGTTACAGAAATAATATGAGCGCTTCCGGTGTTGATATAATCCCATCCCGGCGGAAGACCGAAACTTGAAGGCAATCCCGAATAATCCTGATTTATGAAATCTGAGGTAACGTTTGTATAACTCCTGCTTTCCGGAGTAAAATTATAATCTTCCGATACCGGCGTTAAAGTTCCGCCCCAGCAAGGGAAAACTTCAATAAAATATTCTCCGAATGAGTTTGTGGTAGCTGATATACCATTTCCAAAATCAATTAACTCATTAGAAATTGGAACGCTTGAATATGAATCAATGAACGTTCCTGAAATTAAAAACATTGTAACTGCAGCGCCAATATAATTCTGACCGGCATAGTCCTTTTTTACATTGGTATAATATCTTACAGGTGGAGTAAAATCATAATATCCGCAGTAGTATGGAGTGGCGGTTCCCGACCAAAATCTCTGTACTTCAACAGAATAATTCCCGAGAGTATCAGTGAAAACACTACCTATACCATTGGAAAACTCCACAGTAACATCAACAAAAGGTTCTCCGGATTCCTGGTGAGTAACAGTTCCTGAAATAGTGTAGTAAATAGGCCCTAATCGGGAAATAGCATTTTCAGGATTTGTTTGGTAATCCAAACTGTTTTCAAAATTAAAATGATCGGAAGAGTTTTCCGGCAGAATGAAATTATTTGCCTGAATTCCAAATACAAAAGCCCCGAAAAACAACGAAATAAATAAACAAATGTGTGTTTTCATATTTTTAGTAGATTAAAATTTGCATGTAAAAATAATATAAAAATTCTTAAAAACAAAATAAATAAATAAAAAGCCGGGATTTTTCCCGGCTTTACTTTTATAGATTTTACATATTTTCTACTGCACTACGACCTTTTTGATAATATTAATACTTTCTCCATAAAGATTAATATAATAAATACCGCCATCAAAGCGTGTCAGGTCGATCACTTTTTTCAGCATGCCGTTAATTTTGATGTTTTCTTCTTTAAATACCTCCATACCAAGTGTATTGTAAATTTTGAAGCTAACCGGTTTATTTGTAATTGTCCGGAGTTCAATATTAAACATACCTGTATTTGGATTCGGGTAAACATCAACTGACCAATTTTCTGTGATTTCCGAAAATCCGGTACAATCGTAAAAATTGATATTGATTGAATCGGTTTCGGCACATCCCCATGTATCGGTAACTTCAACCCAGAATGTTCCGGTTCCTATTCCAATGCCAGTTGAATCAACAGTGATAATCTGAGTGGTTTCTCCTGTTGACCAGATAAAAGTAGCTCCGGGATTTCCTGCATCAAGTTCTACTGTTTGTTCTGCACAAATCGATAAATCAGGGCCAAGGTCAACAAAAGGAAGAGGATTCATAATAACTTCAAGGCTGTCAGAAACAATTCCTTCACCGCATTGATTAAGACTGGTAACTTTGATAAATGCAGAACCCGTAAAATCTTCGTTCCAGGTAACTGTTGCAGTTAATCCGTTGCCCGAAATTTCACCTGCTTCATCAGGAGAAACAGACCAGATATAGAATGTTGCATTAATAGCTCCAGAAGTACTGTAAACCGTCTGATATGTTCCATAGCAAAGCGCTGTTTCACCTTCGGGTGTTGCAGCTTGCCCGGGAACCTGAATTACAGTTACGGTTACATCATCGGTAACTGTATCATTTTCACCATCGTAAACATCAACAATATAAATTGTGGTTTCTTCCGGAAATACAACTGGATCAGGTTCATTTGAAGTAAATCCTGCAGGATCGGAAGTCCATGAATAGGTGTAACTTCCGGTTCCACCTGAAGCAACGGCATTGAGTTGTGAAAAATCGCCGATACAGATAGTTGATGGAGTTGCTGTTGCTGTAACAGAAAGAATGATACTATCGCTAACATGAAGTGTTACGGGGATATTCACCTCTATATTGTCAGGGTCATTACTAATTACTTTAATATTACCTGTATAGGTTCCTATTTCGAGCTCTTCCGAGTCGAAATTTACTTCAAAAGTATTTGTTGTTCCTGGAGCAATAGTATCGATGATATTGTCCACAAACAGCCAACCGCCAATGTTTACTGTATAGTCTTCGGTTTCTCCGTAAGAAAAGTCCTCGCAAGGATCGGCTGAAGAATTCTGCCAGTTAGCCCTAATTCTTAAGCGTGTTTCACCACTTTGCACACCATCGGGAATTGTAACTTCAACGGTGTAAATCTGGCCGGAATTTGTCATATTGAAATCGGTCATGATCCTTTCAGAATCTTCAAATTCCTCGTTTTTATTAAAATCGATCCACAATGAAGCATTATTATCACTATAACCGCTTGCAATAGTAACCTCATAAGTTTCTCCGATATTCAGTTCAGTTGACATATTTGTAAAATCCCCATAACCATCGGGACTGCAGCCTGAGTTCATATTGCTGATGTCGGCCATTGAAAAATCAGTAAAGCCATCGCCCCATGAGCAATTTGCCGATGGGATACAATAGCCCTTACCATCTGTAACCGGGTCTGTTGATGAAGACACTTCGTATATAAGATCGAGCTGTCCGGTGTTTTCAACTGTAACATATCTTGTTGAAGTAGTGTTTGGTTGTAATGTTTCGATGATCTCCTCAGGCTCAACGGCAATATGTGCATCGCCCCACTGAACTGTGGCGCTTGGCCCTGAAGATTCTCCCTCATCGTGCATGGCAGTAATTTTATATTTGTAAATGCCATAATCGGGGAGATTGTCAGTATAAGAAGTGTCAACAGTTGTGCCTATCTCAAACCCATCTCTGTAAATAATAAAATGCTGAAATCCGGGAACAATTTCGAACGACCAGTCAAGAACAACCTCGCCTGTCTCGAAAGTTATTTGGGCAGAAAGGTCAGTAGGTCTTGGAAGGCTATTAGTAATATAAGGAGAACAGAAAGTCATTACATGTCCTAACCTGTTGTCGGTCCAAACAGGATAAACATTTCCGCCTCTTGCTGCTATTCCAAGGTAATCTCCCATATATCCTCCGGCGAGTCCTGGAATAGGAGCAGGTGAAAATTCTACATCACTTACCCTGAAATCTTCCCATGTTTCTCCGCCATCGAATGAATTTGCGCAAAAAACTTCGCACTTACTACCGCCCACATTTCTATCGTCATAAAAGATCACACTCAGGGCTGCTGTTTCAGGGTCGCAGGTAATCCACGGGAAATAGTGTTCTTTACCCAATCCTGCCTCGTCCTGGTTTACGCGGATCGGCTCTGACCAGTTTTCACCCTGGTCTTCCGATTTGATCATGTAAACGTCAATGTCGGGGCCGGAATTTATTCCGGGAACACCAATATTTGCCCACACAACCCAAATATTTCCGTCCATATCGCTACCACTAATATCAACAGTCATCACCGGAAACGAGTTTACTCTCATGTTTTTGGATGTTTCTGATGTTCTGATGCCTCTGATATTGGTAATAATTCTTGTAGCGGGTTCGAATGTAGCGCCGCCATCGAACGAACGCGCAAATCCAATTGCTGTTTCATCTGTCGGCCATCCGTCATAAATTGACCATACGGTATATACTTCGCCATTGGGGCCGGTTTGGATGTTAACACCCTGGTTATGGCTTCCGGCATTAACGGCTGAACTGATATTAATGGGATTATCTTTTGAATAACTAAGCCCACCATCTGTTGAGCGAACAAATTCAATGTCCATGTCGTTAGAAGTGCCAAAGGCGGTCCATGCATCGTAAACATAACCTTCATAAGAACTTGAGGGAGAGTTATCGATCCAAAGGTGATTTTTGTCGAGTATGCCTCCTACCGGAGAATTTCCTGCCAGAACCGCTGTCCACGTCTG
>CBDUSJ010000187.1:0-5612 GCA_965369845.1 uncultured bacterium
ACAAAAAGAGACCAAATCGGCTAAGTTTATTTTTTTAAAACCCTTCTGACCGCTTGGAGCGGTTGGGCGGGGGTAAACTCTCCAAAAGTTTTAAACTTTTGGAGAGTTAATCAACCGAAAGTTATAGTTTTTTCAAAAGGTGACACCTTTATTTTTCCGGTTAAACTGCGGCAGCGCCGCCAAATATTTGTAGCAATTGTTGCAATAATTGTTGGAGATATGCAAAAACCCTTCTGACTGCTTGGAGCGGTTAGACGGGTAAAAATGTTGCGTTGCATCTTGTTTATTTATTTTTTAAAGACCTTGAATGCCCTATTGACAATGTTTTGATAAAGTATTGAAATGCTTGTCTTTTTGTTTGAATCACCTGATTACGATTAATTATTTTATTTTTGCAAACTGATAATTTTTTTACAAAAAGATCCTAAAATGGAATACAATTTTCCTGAGATAGAAAAAAAGTGGCAGAAATACTGGAGCAAGAATAAGACTTTCAAGGCATTCAATAAATCTGACAAACCAAAATATTATGTTCTCGACATGTTTCCATACCCTTCCGGAGCCGGTCTGCATGTCGGGCACCCGTTAGGTTACATTGCCTCCGACATATATTCCAGATATAAAAAATTGCAGGGTTTTAACGTGCTTCATCCTATGGGTTTCGATGCCTTCGGGCTTCCTGCCGAGCAGTATGCAATACAAACGGGTACTGATCCGGAAGTAACCACCAATAAAAACATAAACCGTTACCGTGAACAGATGGACAAAATCGGTTTTGGTTACGACTGGGACAGGGAGGTGCGTACATGCGATCCGAAATATTACAAATGGACACAATGGACTTTTATCCGGCTTTTCAACCATTGGTACAATAAAAAGAGTGACAAAGCCGAACCTATAAATAAACTTATCGAAGAATTTGAAAATTCGGGTAATGCAAACGTAGAAGCTGCCTGCAGTCCACACGAAGATTTTACGGCCGAAGAGTGGAAAAGTACAAGTAACAAAAAACAACAGGAAATTCTGATGCACTACAGACTTGCTTATCTCGCAGATTCTATGGTAAACTGGTGTCCCGAACTTGGCACTGTTTTGGCCAATGACGAAGTATGTGAAGGTTTTTCAGTCCGGGGAGGATGTGTTGTCGAAAAGAAACTTATGAGGCAATGGTCATTGAGAATAACTGCTTATGCCCAGCGATTGCTCGACGGCCTTGAAAAAGTTAACTGGTTCGAATCGGTCAAAGATATTCAGCGCAACTGGGTTGGTCGCTCTGAAGGCGCTCTTGTAAATTTTAAAGTTGAAAATCATGATGAAATTATAGATGTTTTCACCACTCGCCCCGACACACTTTACGGGACAACATTTATGGTTCTGGCGCCGGAACATAAATTCGTGATTAAATTTACAACTCCACAAAACCGCATTCCTGTAGAAGAATATATTAAATGTGCAAAGAACCGTACCGAACGAGAACGAATTGCTGATGTAAAAAAAATCAGTGGACAGTTTACAGGTAGTTACGCCACCAATCCTCTTAACGGTGAACGTATGCCTATCTGGGTTGCAGACTATGTCCTATCCGGATACGGCACCGGCGCGATTATGTCAGTACCTGCACACGACAGCCGCGACTTCGCTTTCGCAAAATATTTTATGCTTCCGATTATCCAGGTTGTTGCACGTGATGATGAAACCATCTCAAATCCTTTGTACTGGGATGAATCACGCGATGCAAAAGAAGGGAAAATGATAAATTCCGGTGTAATAACAGGAATGGAAGTGAACGATGCAATTAAAAAAATCATTGGCTATATCGAAGAAAACGGACTTGGACAGGGACAGGTAAATTACAGGTTAAGAGATGCTATCTTCAGCCGCCAGCGCTATTGGGGAGAACCATTTCCGGTATATTACAAAGATGGCATACCTTATGTTCTTGATGAAAAAGACCTGCCGCTTGAGTTGCCTCCCATTGATAAATATTTACCTACCAAGACCGGAGAACCACCGCTTGCAAGAGTAAAAGACTGGAAAACAAAAGAAGGATATCCGCTTGAAACTAATACTATGCCCGGGTTTGCCGGTTCGAGTGGGTACTACCTCCGTTATATGGACCCTCACAACGATAATGAATATTTCTCAAAAGAAGCAAATGAATACTGGCGCGATATAGATTTGTATCTTGGTGGTGATGAACATGCCACAGGCCATCTTATCTATTCACGATTCTGGAATAAATTCCTCTTCGACATCGGCCTTGCCTGCGAAGACGAGCCATTTAAAAAAATGATAAACCAGGGGAAAATCCAGGGCAGATCAAATATTGCCTACCGTGTTAACGAAACAAATACTTTCGTTTCCTATAATCTGAAAAAGGATTATAAAGTAACGTCTATTCACGTTGACATCAACATTGTTGACAACGATATTCTTGATACCGAAGCCTTCAAAAAATGGCGACCTGAACTTGCAAATGCCGAATTTATCCTCGAAGACGGGAAATATGTCTGTGGCTGGGAAATCGAAAAAATGTCAAAATCACTTTTTAATGTTCAAAACCCCGATGATTTGATAGATAAATACGGCGCTGATACTTTCAGGCTTTACGAAATGTTCCTTGGTCCGCTCGAAAGCCATAAACCCTGGGATACCCACGGCATCGAAGGTGTTTTTCGTTTTATAAAAAAGCTATGGAGGCTTTTCCACGATAAAAATAATAATTTTGATGTTTCGAATGATGAACCTTCAACGGCAGAACTTAAAGTAATTCATAAAACTATTAAGAAAATTAAAGATGATATCGAGAGATTTTCATTTAATACTGGCGTAAGCAATTTTATGATTTGTGTTAATGAACTCAACGAACTTAAATGTAACAAAAGATCTATCCTCCGTAATCTTGTAATTCTTATTTCTCCTTATGCTCCTCATATTGCCGAAGAACTCTGGCGTTTGCTCGGAAATAAGGAAAGTGTTTCATTTGCCGCTTTTCCTGATTATGATGAAGAATTATTAAAGGAAAATACTTTCACCTATCCGGTTTCCTTTAACGGAAGAGTCAGGTTTAAACTGGAGCTTCCGGTTGATATGCAAAAAGACGAAATCGAAAAAGCAGTGCTTGAAACAGAACAATCGCAAAAATGGATTGAAGGAAAAACTATAAAAAGGATAATTATCGTACCAAAAAAAATAATTAATATTGTTGTTTCATAAATTTCATTTTTTCTGCGGTTTTTCATTTTGATATTTTAAAACTAATTTTTTTCAATGATTGCAACCCGGTTCAAATATCTTTTATTTGTTTTTATGACAACCATTAGTCTTTTTCTTTATTCACAAAAATTTGAATACAGGAAAGTTGATAATGACGCATTTAAGCCGGGAGAAAAACTAAAATTCAGGGTTTATTACGAATCTTTATTAACCGGCAAGGTAGATGCCGGAATAGCTACACTTGAAGTTAAAAATTCAAAAAAGAAATTTGATAGCCGTCAGGTGTATCATATTATTGGAACGGGAAAATCAGTTGGTGCGTTCAATGTCTTTTTTAAAGTACGCGATCGTTACGAAACATATATCGACAAGAAAGCATTGATATCACATTATTTTGTAAGACGCACACGTGAGGGTGGTTATGTTAAAGATGATGATGTTCTTTTCGATCACCGCAACCGGCTGGCAAAAAGCAGAACAGCAACAAAGAAAATTAAAGAAAATATCCAGGATGTTATTTCAGCAGTATTTTACGCAAGAACGATTGACTTTTCTAATGCTAAAAAGGGAGATAATTTTTCGATAGATTTTTTTCTTGACGATTCGGTATATATTTCAGTAATTCAGTTTCAGGGGCGTGAAATTGTAGAAACCGAACTTGGAATTTTCAGATGCCTTGCCTTTAAACCTATGGTAGCTACCGGAGAGGTTTTCAGCAATCCATACCCGATGACTCTCTGGGTAACCGATGATAAAAACAGACTTCCCGTTTTTGCAAAATCGGCAGTTATTATCGGATCGGTAAAAATGGAGCTTATTAAATTTTCAGGACTTGCCAACCCGATAGAGGCAAGAATTGAAGATTGATATAATTATGAGAGTTCTTAAATAAAAATAAAATATATCAGTGAAAATCTGATAAATCTGCGGCTTGATGAAAATACAAAAGTAACTGCCACAGATTACACTGATTAACACAGATTTATTTTTCAGTGAAAATTTGTTAAATCCTCCGGGTTTTCGGGTTCATCCGTGTTCTATTCACCAAATTTCTTCAGAACATCTTTCACTTCATCTTTATGAACCGTAAAATTAAGGACTTTAAGTTTTACAAAATCTTCACGAAAGAAATAGTGTCCGAACTCGGGGGCATTTTCATCGTTATTTCGTGAGCCGGAACTGGAATCTTTAATCAGGTACCAGTCTGTTCCGTCTTTCGACAACCAGCCTATTAAATGCATTCCGTGATCGTCCGTTGAAGTTTTATTCGAAAACCTGAATTGTCTTGCGTTTTCATCGATGTACTCATCAGGGATATCAAAAGTAGGTATTATGGCACAATTGGTTGTTCTCGGGAAACCAGCCTCGGAAACATCTCCTCCTATGGCCATGGTATATCCGTCGCGAATAGAATTTTTAAGTATCTTCATGTAAACATCGAGCGGAACATTATAATAATCTTTGCTATGCCACCAGTTATCAGGCACTTTATATTCCACCTTTTCCCAATATGGCTCCTGAAGACAAGACAAAATTTCATAATAATCATCCATATTGAGTTTGGTTACATCATTGAGAAATTCTTTCGGCGTGTATGTTTTTCCATCATATTCGAATGAAGTCGGTGGCTCGCCGATATAATAATTCATGATGTCTTTGATGGTTCCAAGAACGACATCCATATTCCAGGCATTTTCCTTTTTAACATTGTCCAGGTATTCTTTCATTTCCCGGAACATTTTCTCATGAGAATGAAATTTACGTCCTTCGGCCAATCCGTTGTAAACATCCCACGGTACGATTCCATATTTCTTGTAAATCCGTGTAACAGCATTTCCTTCCGACCCTTGGTCGAATAATGAATTGCCTCTTTCCTCAACAAATCCCTTTGCTTTTTCAACATATTCCCAATAAACCGTATAAATTTCGGATAGTTTTATTTTCTGTCCGGTTAAACGATAGATTTCACTCTCGAAAAACGAAGTAGTTGAAAAACTCCAGCATGTTCCGGCATTCCCTTGCGAAATTGTTGGCTGGCACCAATATTTCTCATACAAATTTATTTTGTTGGGCAAATCGTAATCCGATTGATCCACAAAAAAGCGTTTATCGATTTTTTTAGGTTCCTGTTTTTTATCGAAATTACGAACGTCCTTCAGGATGGAATTTTGATAATAACCGTGTTCATACTCTTTAAACATTGCTTTATCTTTTTGAACTTGCGCAAACAAGCCGCCTGTAAAAAGAATAGCAAACATAATTGTAAGATACTTTTTCATTTTATTTAATTTTTTAAAATTTATTACGGCAAAAATATTAATTTTTGATTAATTCTTCTTTGGTAAATCAAATCATTCGTTTTTATAATATCTCATAATGTTTCTTTGCGCTCAAAT
>CBDUSJ010000188.1:0-5603 GCA_965369845.1 uncultured bacterium
AATTTCCAATTTCTAATTCATAATTTAACCTTACATTTTTCCGTTTACTGATTTTAAGTTACCAGTTTCTTTTTTGTTGTTGGCCTGATATGAAAAAAATATTATTTTAACGCGCAAAATAATTAAAGAGACCGGTATAAAAAATAATATTTATTAAAAATGGAATTTTCGTGCTTTCACCTCCTCTCTTAACGCCTTTTTCTACAAGGAGAAGGGATGAGATTTCCTCTCCTGCAGGAGAGGGTTAGGTTACAATGCCTTTTTATACTAAACTCATTAAAGATAAAAAATCATTTTAAAAAATCAAGTTTGATATGAAGAAATATTTTTTATGCCTGTTCATTGTTTACATATTTCATGGTGGTCTTTTTGCCCAGAACAATTTTTTTCAGGATTCGAAAAAATTCGCACAGGATAGTTATTTTCTCGGTCCGGCCGATTCGGTTTTGCTTTGCTCTTACCCCGAGTTAAAACTTCCTGATAATTATAAAAACAGGGAACTACCCTATTGGCATGATAATTCACAATTCCCATATTTAAGGCCGGTTTTTTCACAAACAGGAGCCAGTTGTGGTCAGGCTTCGGGGGTTGCCTATAATTTTACTTATGAGATAAACAGGAAACGTGATCTGCCTGCCGACACATCCATAAACCAATATCCCACACATTACACATGGAATTATATGCACGGTGGCAATGGCTGGTTCGGAGTTAGTTATTTTCATAGTTTTGAAATTATCCGTACTGCCGGTATTCCGAATGTGTATGATTATGGTGGCTTATTTATCGACTATGAAGTATGGATGACGGGATATGAAAAATATTATGAGGCAATGAAAAACCGTATTCGCGGTGTTTATTCGATAAAAGCTGATACTCCTGACGGACTCCTGACTTTAAAACACTGGTTATACGATCATCTCGACGGTTCCGAAATAGGTGGCGTTGCGGATTATTATGCCGGCAGTCCATGGAACTTCACATATCTTCCTCCTGAGAGTCCTGAAGGCGGAAAAGCAGTTATAACCCATTACCTCGGAACAAAGGCTGTACATGCAATGCTGATTGTAGGTTATAACGATTCTATCAGATATGATTTTAACGAAGACGGGCAGTTTACAAATAATATCGATATAAACGGGGACGGCAAAATTAATATGCAGGATTGGGAAATAGGAGGTGTGCGTTTTGTCAACAGTTATGGCGATGATTGGGCTGACTCCGGATTTTGCTATATGATGTACAAAGTTATTGCAGATGATCTGGGTAACGGCGGTATCTGGAACCATGTTGTTCACGTTCTCGATGCAAAGGAAGAATATTCTCCTTTACTAACTATGAAGGTTACAATAAAACATGATTCCCGTGAAAAAATTAAAATATCCGCCGGGATTTCTCCCGACACCGCTTCGTTTCTACCTGAATACATTCTTAACTACCCGTTCTTTAATTACCAGGGCGGACCGCAGTATATGCAGGGAGGCACAACTAATGAAGAAAATAAAACTATTGAAGTGGGTTTTGATATTACACCGCTACTTAGCAAGGTTAAACCCGGGAAGCCTGCAAAGTATTTTCTGATAGTTCAGGAAAACGATCCCATGGACGAAGGTACAGGTGTAATAATTAATTATTCAATAATAGATTATACAAACGGGGTTAATGAAATCCCATGTAATCAGTCGAATGTGGAAATTATAAATAACCTGACTACCAAACTTGCGGTAATACATGATGTTGATTTTGATAAAGTGGATATTATTACGGATGAATTGCCCGCTAAAGTTGCAGGACAACAATACGAAGTTCAGCTTGAAGCCGAAGGAGGAGCTTTGCCGTATAACTGGAAACTCCTGACAAATTATTATGAAAAAAGATTTGAATCTGATTTTCCGAATATTAGTGAAATTCCACTTACTCCTAACTCTCCTGAACTTCCTTTTGCAGAACAGGAAATTGAATTTGATTTTCCGTTTTACGGAGAAAAATATAATAAGCTTTACATCCACGAAGACGGCTACGTTTTGTTCGAAGGAGACATCTATCCGTGGCCATATTTCAACGATCCGTTTTTATTGTTTAAAAGCATGAAAAATATCTCGGTCTTTCAGGGTAAGCCGGTAAAATATTATACCCCCATGGATTCGGACGGAATGTGGTACGAAGGCGATGAGAATTGTGCTGCCTTCAGATGGGATAAAACTTTAGTGTTTGATGATGTGGTGATCGGAAGGGCAAATTTTGCTGTTAAACTTTATCCTGACGGCAACATTGAATATTATTACGGAGATATAGAAACAGACGAAGAATTCCTTTGGATGGGAGGTGTTTCGTATGGGGATAATTCAAGCTATAAACTTCTTTCAAAAGCAAATTCGAGCATTATGCCCGGTACTAAAGCCTACTGTCTTTTTCCTGACCTTACTCCTGACGGATTGCAGTTAACCGATGAAGGTGTGCTTTCCGGTATGCCCGAGATGGATGAAAAAATTTGCAACCTGACATTCCGGGTTACTGATGATAACGAAATTTCCGAAACTAAAACACTTCAGTTTTCTGATGGATTGATATATTTTTACAATGTAAATGCCGGGAACGATTCACTCATCCAGTTTGGCGAAACGGTTACGCTTGATGTTACCGTAAAAAATATTTTCAACGATGTTTTTCACGATATTCAGATGAATGTATTTGCTGAAGATCCCCACATTGAAATACTAAATTCATCAGCAGATTTTGGAGACCTTCAGCCCGGTGAATCAAAGTTGGTTAATGATGCCTTTACTTTTACAGTATCCAATTATTGTCCCGATCAATATTCGTTCGGTCTAAATGTCATTCTCACCGCCCTTGAAGCAGACTGGGAGGGCGAGATGTTTTTTACATCAAAAGCTCCGGGAATAGAAATGAACAAATTTGATATTTTGGATGGAAATAATAACCGGCTCGATCCGGGTGAAACAGTTGATTTTATCATTATGCTTGCAAATAGCGGCACAGCTCCCGGTGAAAACATTTTCGGTAAACTCACCTCAAGCGATCCTTATATTACCGTCAATAGTCCGAACATAATATCGTATGGCACTTTGATGCCCGGAGAATTAAAATGTATGAATTTCTCGGTTACTGCCAGCCCGAATACACCAACTGCTCATGAAGCATTTTTTGGTTTCGATATATCTTATGACCCGGGAATAACAAGCAAGGAGATTTTTAGTGTTTTTGTGGGACAATACCCTGTGATTGTAATTAATCTTGCTCAGGATGATCAGTCGGCTACGGCAATAATACAGGCAATCGGGGGACTTATTAACGAACAACAATTTGCTGATACAATACCGGATAATCTGGATATTTATAAATCAATATTCCTTTGCCTTGGCACTTTCTATTCCAATACAATACTTCCGATGGATGAGGGAAATCAACTTGCTCGTTATCTTAACAAGGGAGGAAATTTATATATGGAAGGTACGACCACATGGAACACGGATCCTCAGACTGCAGTTCATCCCATGTTTAAAATTGATATTGTGAATACTTCATGGAATACGTTTGAAACCATAAACGGGGAAACAGGAACATTTACCGAGGGCATGTCGTTCGATTTTGCAGGCACGTACAACTCGGCCCCATACTACATGAACTACTACTGGCCTGCCTTCCCGATTTTCAGAATGGATAATATCTCCGAAAGAAAAACCGCGATAGCCTACACTTTGGTTACCTATAATACAATAGGTTCTATGATTGAATTTGGCAGCCTCGAAACAGATTCAACAATTGAGGACAGGGAACTGCTGATGAAATATTTTCTCGAATTTTTCGGTTTGTCGTCATTTTTTGTTGATATTTCCGAACCCGTCAGCGATGGAAATATTAAAATCAACATGCAAAACCAACCTAATCCATTTACCGTAGAGACAAATATTTCCTTTGAATTGCAGAATCCTTCCCATGTTTACCTGACAATTTTTGACCTGAGCGGGCAAACTGTAAAAATACTTATTCCCTCAGAAATGTTAGATGAAGGAAAACATCTTATCAGGTGGGACGGAAGAGATCAGCGGGGACATGCAACGCCTCCCGGAATTTACATTTTTCAGTTAAGGTCGGATAAGGGCGTTTTTACCGGCAAGATGATAAAGCTGGATTAATTATTTCATTTTTCAAAACAGCTTGTTTTTTATACAGCTTGCTTCACAAAAAACTCAACTTCTTTATCTTTAATATCAGCCAGAGATCTAATTTTCAGATGACGACGGAATTTCCCAGTTCCTTCCAATATTTTATGTGGATCATTCATAAATGCACCGGAACCGAATTCAAAAGAAATATGATTTTTCCTCACAAAAAGTCCACCAAAATCGTCTTCAATAGAAAACATAATGCCACCATACATCATTCTCTCATTTGTTTTTGGGTAATTGCTAAATACAATTTCACGCAATTTTTGCAGTATATTAAATTTCTCATCATCAAACATCATGATTTTATTGAGAAAATTTTGAACCTGCGCGTTTTTAGATTTTTTCATAGTTTTATCTCCATTATCAAATAAATTATTTAATCGGTTGTCATAAAATAGTTTTCATTATTCCGATGCAGTTTTTCATAGGTCTGAAAGACATATCTCATGATAAAGGCCATTTTCATTAAAATTAGAAAAAATCAAATTATTCCTTTTTAAAGCCTATCAAAAGTTCCTTATTATTCAATTAAGATATTTTTTGAATTGCGGTTAACGGTTGGTATAAATTGTGTTATAATGGCATTTATACAATTTTATTAACCGTTTTCTTCGTCTGTTGACTTTACACAATTTTGATTTTCCGATCTCTCACTTTTCGCATAAAATCCTTTTGTTGCTCCAAAGTCATACCAGCCATTTTAGCCGCTAATTTTTCTTTGATATCTATAAAAAATGCAATTACAGAACTGTCAATATAAATTCGTTATTTTATTGTCATACTTGTAAAATAGTGTCTCAAATTCTTTTTTAAGTGGATTCAAATCCTTTATCACAAGTGAATTTTTTTAAAAAGTACCGGATACTTATTCTAAAACACTATTCACATAATCAATGTCTTGCTTCTGATAATCCCATTTGATAATCTGTATTTTTCTTTTTGGACGAAACTCCAAAATATCTTTTCTGTTAAATGTCTGAAGCAATTTGCTCAATGTAGTTCCCATACCTTTTGGACTTAACAGAATAGAATAAATCGGTAATGCTATACAGGAATAGCCAATTATTTGAGAAAGATGCATAAGCGACATTGAGCCATTTTTACATTCAACAAAAACTAATTCCACTTTGTTTGCATATTCAATAAATCCTGTAATATCTTGCCGAATTTTATAAGTGGTAAATTCAGGAAAGAATTTTTGATAGTTTAGGCGCATAATGAAGTTGCTCAAATCAGAATCGTGCGTATCCTGTACTGTGATTTTTTTCGCCTGCTTTCCATATTTCTGTTTTAAATCCTTTTCAAGCCAACGAATAATATCAGGATACATTTCTGTTTCGGTGCTATACATAATTCTAAAGTTTATCCTTATGTAGATAACAGCCTAAACACCCACATATTTCTTTAAAATTG